>JABDIP010000474.1 GCA_013003675.1 Inquilinus sp. | reverse complement strand
AGAACGCGGCGAATTTCCGGTAGAGATAGGCCTGCTCGTTGGAGTGCTTGGCCGAGCCGAGCCAGTAGACCGAATCCGGCCCCGACTCTTCGCGGATCGACAGCATCTTGTCGCCGATCTCGTTGATCGCGTCTTCCCAGCTGACCCGCGTCCACTCGCCGTTGACCAGCTTCATCGGATATTTCAGCCGCCGCTCGCCATGGGCGTGCTCGCGGCCGCTGGCGCCCTTGGCGCAGTGGGCGCCCAGGTTGAACGGGCTGTCCCAGCCGGGCTCCTGGCCGGTCCAGACGCCGTTCTGGACCTCCGCCTCGACCGTGCAACCGACCGAGCAATGGGTGCAGACGGACCGGATGGTCTCGACCGCGCCGGTCGCCGCCCCTTGGGCCTGCGCCTTGCGCAACATGCCGCCGCTGAGCGCCGTGGTGCCAGCCAAGCCGCCGACAGTGAGCCCCGACCGCCTGAGGAAGGTCCGACGGTCGATGGCGCTGCCCGTCAGCCCGGTAAGGGCGCGGGCCATGCGCGAGCCGTTGGTCTTTCCGTTCGCTTTTTTCCTGAGCATTTCAACTCTCCGCTTCGAAGCGCGCCTGGCTGCACGCGTTGCGGGCCCGTCGCTGCCGGGCCGGTGCCGGCTGGGGCTAGAACCGTGCCAGCTTGTAGTAGGTCTTCACATGGGCGGTCTCGCGATAGCCGGAGGTGCCCTCCGCCTCGGCTTCGACCGCGGCGGCCGGTTCGGCCGTCACCACGGCGGCCCCCGCCGCCAAGGTGCCGACCCCCGCAAAGCGCAGGAAACTGCGCCGGCTCTCCCGGGCCTTGTCGGTATCCTTCTTCATCCGCTCACCCTCCTCAATCGACGGCCCTCAATCGACGGCCTCGTCCGATCCGGGGCCGGCCGACGGATCGTCGACCATGCCGAATGCGGTTGCCTCGATATCCATGTAGATCCGGCCGATGGTGCCGACCGGCGCATACAGGCACGACGTTTTCGCCGCCTCCAGATCCTCGAAGAACTTGCCGGCCCAGCGGCCGATATGGGCATCGAAGAACCGACGCTGGTCGTCCAGATCGGCGGGTGCCCCAAACGACCCTTCGATCAATCCGGCCATCATCTCGCACAGGGCTCCGACATGGTCCTCCGGCTCCTTGACGTCAGCCTCGCGCTCGATACCCAGCCGCGCCATGTCCTGGCGCAGCAACGCGAGCGGGCGCTCGTTCAGGAAGCCGGTCAGATAATAGGAGGCGAAGGGGACCAACTCGCCCCGGCCGACGCCGATGAACAGGTTATGGAACTCTCTGTCGGCCTCGAAGACCGAGGTGGCGCCGGCCAGTTTGGCCAGCGTCGTCAGTGCGCCGCCGAGCTCGCTGGAATCACCACCGAGGACGGCCAGGGCCGACAGCGTCTCCGTTTCCGGCGGGCGCGCCAGCAAATGGCCGAGCAGCCGATAGAGCCGGGCTCGCAGCTGGTCTTCTTCCGAGATCGTGTCAGTCAGTCTGGCCGCCGATACGGGCATGCGGGGACGCACTTCCTCACCTGGTCAAACCGTCGTCGCTTCATTGGGCGGCGATCGATTCACTATTGTACTATGAAGCCGTCCCCGCCTATCCGCAACACTTCCTGATACCGCGCCGCAGCATCACGAAATTTTATTACGCGGCCTGGTTGCGGGATCGTCGGACAGTTCGGATTCTTCCGCCTCACCGGTTGGCGGCAATTCCGGCTCTGCCGGTTGCGCGCCGGCCGGCGCGGAGTTTGTCGAGGCGGTCTCCGGCATCTCCGCCGCGGCATCCGCCTCGGGCGGCTGGTCGAGCGCCTTGCGCACGAGGCCGCGGCCGACCTGATAGGCGGTCTTCAGCCCGGGCACGACCATCGCCGCATCGGTGTAGTCCTCGTCGTAGTCGTTCAGCCCGTCGAGAACGGCGAACACCGGGTTCGACCGCCACAGCTTGCGCAGCGCCCGATTGCGCAGCGCGTCGGGAATCCTCGGGTCCATGAAGGGCCGGAAATCGGATTGGTCGGTCATTTCGTCGATATCGGGCAGGCGGCTGACGAGCGTCTCGGTATCTTCCTCGTCGCCCTGGGAAACAGCCGGCGCCGAAAGCTCCGCCTCCTCGGCGGGTGGCTCCACCATCGGCCCGGCGGTGTCCGGTTCGGGCGCTCCGTCGCCCGCGCCCTCCTGCCGGACATCCTGCTTGCGGCGCGACCAGCGGCGCAGGAAACCTTCGGGGTCAGCCATGGCTGGGGGGGACCCTGGGGCGCCGGGCAAAGGATTCCGGACGGCTGTCGTCGCCGGTCGCCCCGCCGCCCTTGCGCTTGCGCTTCACGAACGGCTCGTCTACGTGATGGTGCTCGACGAAATCGCGCACCCACGCGATCACCGCGTCGGGCATCGGCACCGTCTCGACCACCTCGTCACCGCCGACCGTGTATTGCTGGGCCTCGTAGGGCGATACCGTGGCCAGGAACGGCTGCCAGCCGTCGCCATCCGGGCGCAGTACGACAAACACCAAGGGGACGGGCGCCGACAATCCGACCCGATACCCCTCGGTCTCCTTGCGATGCAGGGTCAGCGTCAGCCGCGCGGCAATCGAGCGGGTGAAGTCGTCGCCCCGTTCCAACTCGGTGCCGACCATGGCCTCGCCCGCCCCCGGCAGCACTGCGACCGGGCGCCAGCGCCAAGGCTGCCATGGATTCTCGATCCTGCGCCGCTCGACGACCACGCCGACCGGCATCTCCGCCGTCTTCTCCAAGCCGCTTGTCCATCCTGTCGCAGGGGCGATCGTTAGAGCATGCCGCCTCGGGCCGGTGCTGGCAACGGCGTGCCGCCGCCTTCTATCGACGCGGCCGGGCGCTGTGCTTTAATCCGCCTCCAACGGCGGCCGCGACGAGCCGCCGACATGCGCTACAGGGACGCCCGCGCGATGAAGTTGAACGGCAAGACCTGCCTGATCTGCGATTGCGAGTCGACCATGCGGCTCGACGGCAAGGCGCTGGCCAGGGCGCTGCGCCTCGAGGCGACGCCGACCGTGCACACCCAGCTTTGCCGGGCACAGATCGAGAGCTTCCGCGCGGCGGCGACGGGTGGCGAACCGCTGCTGGTGGGCTGCACCCAGGAGGCGCCGCTGTTCGGCGAAACCCTGGACGAGGTGGCGGACGCGCCGCCGGCCGCCTTCGTCAATATCCGCGAGCGGGCCGGCTGGTCGGCGGAAGGCGGCGACGCCACGCCGAAGATCGCCGCATTGCTGGCCGAGGCGGCGCTGGATATTCCGCCGACGCCCGCCGTGACCATGCAGTCCGATGGCCTGTGCCTGGTCTATGGACGCGACGAGACGGCGATCGAGGCGGCGCGGCAATTGTCGGGGCGGCTCGACGTCACCGTGCTGCTGCGCGACCCGGGCGAGATCGTGCCGCCGCAGGTGATGGACGTGCCGATCTTCAAGGGCAGGATCGCCGCCGTCGGCGGCCATCTCGGCGCCTTCGAGATCGTCGTCGACGGCTATGCCCCGGCGGTCGTCTCGTCGCGCGGCGCGCTGGCCTTCGAGGCGCCGCGCGACGGCGCCGCCTCACGCTGCGACTTGATCCTCGATCTGACCGGCGATCCGCCGTTGGTGCCGGCGCCCGAGAAGCGCGACGGCTATCTGCGGCCCGATCCGGGCAATCCGGCGGCGGTGCAGCGGGCGCTGTTCAATCTGGCTGACATGGTCGGCGAGTTCGAGAAGCCGCGCTACGTCGCCTATGAAGCCGGCCTGTGCGCCCATTCGCGCAGCGGCAAGACCGGCTGCACCCGCTGTCTCGATACCTGCCCGGCCTCGGCGATCCGGCCCGATGGCGACGTTGTGGCGATCGACCAGTATCTCTGCGGCGGCTGTGGCGGCTGCAGCAGCGTCTGCCCGACCGGCGCCGCCAGCTATGCCCTGCCGCCGGTGGCGACCGTTCTGGAACGGTTGCGCACCCTGCTCGGCGCCTACCACGATGCCGGGGGTACCGCGCCGGTGCTTCTGGTTCACGACGGCCGGCAGGGCGAGGAGATGATCGCGCTCGCCGCGCGCTATGGCCGTGGCCTGCCGGCGGCGGTGTTGCCCTTCGCGCTCAACGAGACGACCCAGATCGGCTTCGACTTCCTCGCCGCCGCTTTCGCCTATGGCGCTGTGCGGGTCGTGCTGCTGGTCCCGCCGGCCCGCCGCGACGAGTTGTCCGGTCTTGCCAGCCAGGTCGGATTGGCGGAGACGGTGCTCGACGGACTGGGTTACGGCGGCGGCGGCGTCGAGGTGCTGGTCGAGTCCGACCCCGAGGCGCTGGAGGCGGCGCTCTACGACCGG
>JABDIP010000467.1 GCA_013003675.1 Inquilinus sp. | reverse complement strand
GCCACCCAACGCCAGTATCCTCATGGGTGGCCGGGCGGGGGAGCGGGCCGGAGCCGATTTCCTGCGCATGAATAATGCGCTACTGTTGCGCCATGGTTGACGAACAGATCCGCTACGACCGCATGGTCGAAAAGGCGCTGCGCGGCGTGGTCGCCGAGGCGCTGAACGAGGTCGCCGAGCACGGCCTGCCCGGCGAGCACCATTTCTTCCTCACCTTCGCCACCCAGTTCCCCGGCGTCGTCGCCCCGGCGCATCTCGCCGAGCGCTACCCGGAGGAGATCACCGTGGTGCTGCAGCACCAGTTCTCCGGGCTGGAGGTGAAGGACGGCACGGTCGGCGTCACCCTGAGCTTCGAGGGCAGGAACGAGCGGCTGTCGATCCCGCTCGCCGCGATCACCACCTTCGCCGACCCCTCGGTGAATTTCGTGCTGCAGTTCCAGCCCGTCGGCGAGGCCGCCGAGCGCGCCGTCGAACCGGCCGTCGCCGCGGCGGCACCGGAGCCGGCCCTCGCCGGCGCGCCGGACACCGCCGAAAAGGTCGTCACCCTCGACCGCTTCCGGAAGAAGTAAAAAAGAGGACGCTCACCTTTTTCTGTATCTCGGCTTGGCGGAGCGTCACCACCCCGATGACAGAAAAAGGTGAGCGTCCCCTTTTTTGCGCTCCGTCGCCTACCCCTTCGCGCTGCCCTTCGCCCGGCCCGCCGCCGCGTCGCGCAAGCGGGTGGCGAGGCCGAGCGGCGACGGCAATGTGCCGGTGCGCCCCTTCATCTGGCCGATCGCCTTGCCGATCGTCATGACGTTCCCGATCCGCCGGTCGAGGAAGGCCCAGGTCGCTTCGTTGTCCGCCGACCGGTCGCCGAGCCAAAAGAGCACCGTCGCGCTCTGCACCCCGGCCAGCAGGCCGCGCTTGGTGTAGAAGTTGAAATCGGTCGCGGTGTCGCCGGCCGCCCGCCACATGGCGTCGACGGTGCGATAGAGCAGGCGCGAGGCGAACACCGGGTCGGGGCGCAATCCCAGCAGGGTCAGCGCCCGCCGGAGCGCCTCCCGGTGCGGCGCCAGCAGTTCCAGCCGCAGCCGCACCGCCCGGGTGATCCGGTCGCGCACCCGCAAGGCGCCGAAGCTTTCCGCCTCGTCCTCCAGCGCCGCCAGCATGCGGCGGTCGGCCCAGTCGCTGAAATGGCCGATCGCCTCCTTCGCCCCGCCGGGAAAGGCGCGGATCGCCGCCCCGGCATCGAGCCCGGCGGCGAGCGCCCCGTCGCGCAGGCTGCGGTCGGTCCAGCCGTCGAAGGCGACGTTGGGCAGCGCCGCCTCCAGCACAGTGTCGCGCAACGCCTGTCGTTCCGCCCGCCCGGTCATCGCCGCCCGCCTTCCCCGTCTTCGGCCCCGTCCCCGGCCTCGTCTTCGTCTTCCATCTCGTCGAGCAGGTGGTGCACCTCGCTCTCGAAGACCAGCGTGGTCAAATCCGGCATCCGGTCGAGGAACAGGATGCCGTCGAGATGGTCGATTTCGTGCTGCACGACGCGGGCGTGCAGGCCCTCGGCCTCGCGCTCCACCGCCGCGCCCTCCGGTGTGGTGCCGCGATAGCGGATGCGGGCGTGCCGCGGCACGATGCCGCGCAGGCCGGGGATCGACAGGCAGCCCTCCAGCCCGAGCGCGATCTCGTCGTCGAGCGGCTCGATCTCCGGGTTGACCAGCGCGGTCAGCCCGGCCGGCGGCTCCGGCTCGTCCGCCTCGGCGCGCTCCGCCGGCACCCGGAAAACAATCACCCGCCGGCCGACATGCACCTGCGGCGCGGCCAGGCCGATGCCGTCGGCGTCCGCCATCGTCTCGACCATGTCGGCGACCAGCCGGGCCACGTCGGGGTCCCGCGGGTCCGCCACCGCCGGCGCGGGGCGGCGCAGCACCGGGTGGCCCATGCGGGCGATCTTCAACAGCGTCATCGGCGTCTCGGCGTGTTGCTGGGGGCGGTGTTGCCGTACCGCCACAATTGGCACTTTCTGCCGGCTTGGCAAGACCGTGCGGCTCGTGATACAACCCGCGCCCTCGGCAGGCCCGGATGCCCGGCACCCGGCGATTGATTTGTATGCCCAGATGGTTGGGCCCGAAAGGAGCGTTGAGCGAAGGTGCAAGTCCACGTCCGTGACAACAATGTCGATCAGGCCCTGCGCGCGCTGAAGAAGAAGATGCAGCGCGAGGGCATTTTCCGCGAGATGAAGCTGCGCCGCAGCTACGAGAAGCCGTCGGAGAAGCGCGCCCGCGAGAAGGCCGAGGCCGTCCGCCGCGCCCGCAAGCTGCTGCGCAAGCGCCTGGAGCGCGAGGGCTACTAGCCCACCCCACCGCCCCGTCTGACGGCATCGAGGTCGAGCCCGCCGCCCAGCCATCCGGTTGGGCGGTTTTTGGTGTTCGGGGGACATGCCGGCACGACTTTCATAGAGTGTCGAGCATCCGACCGCGCCTCGCCGTCATTCCCGCAGGCGGAGTCCGGAGCCCTCTGCGACTTCCCGATGCCGCCCTTCACGGGAACGACGCGGCAATAGGGCAAGGCCGGCCACCCCCCGGCCCCCTTGAATCCCACATCTCGGGATATGGCGTTTCCCCATCGGCCGCCTGACCGTGAAGCTCTCTCCCCCTGGGCTACCGGATTCACACATCTCGGAGCGCCGCTGCCGGCGATGGAGAGACCGGCGGATTCCCTCCCTTTCGTCGTCCCCAGACTTGATCCGGGGACCCATTCTTCCGCCCGCAC
>JABDIP010000447.1 GCA_013003675.1 Inquilinus sp. | reverse complement strand
CCGATGATCTAATCATCGGGAATGTCGGTATGAGAGGCACCGCATTCCCGTTCCCTTGGTGTCTTGGTGCCTTGGTGGTGACCCCTTCTTCCGCCGCCACCGGATGTCCTTGCGTGGCCAGCGGTTTTCCGATTTATTCCCGGCCATGAACCAGTCCAACCGCCGCGCAAACCCGCCGATCCGGGCGATCGCCGTCGCGCTGGTCGCGTCCGGCCTGCTCGCCGCCTGCGGCGGCAGCGCAAATCCGACGCGCGACACGCCGGCCAACACCCAAGCCGACCGCTACGCCCAGCGCGAGAGCCTGTTCGGCCCCGAAGGCCTGTCCTTTTCCACCGCGCCGACCCGACCGGGCGACGAGGTCGGCGGCGGGGCCGGGATCGGCGTCAACAGCTTCCTGTGGCGGGCGACGCTGGACACCGTCACCTTCATGCCCGTCAGCGCTGCCGATCCGTTCGGCGGCGTGATCCTGACCGATTGGTACTCGCCGCCCGGCTCGCCCGGCGAGCGGTTCAAGGTCAATGTCTACATCCTCGACCGCCAGCTCCGTGCCGACGGGCTCCGGGTCGCGGTGTTCCGACAGGTGCGCGACAGCGCCGCCGGCTGGATCGACGCGCCGGTCGACCCGGCCACCGCGACGGCGCTGGAGGACACCATCCTCAGCCGCGCCCGCGAGCTGCGCGTCACCGCCACCGCCGCCGCCGCGCGTTAGGCGACGGCCGCGCGGCCTTCGTACTAGCCAGTCGGCTTTGTCTCACATGGTTTTCCTACCAACCACCCCCTCACCTTCCCACGGCTTTGCCGCGGGCCCCTTCCTCTCCCGCGAGGGGAGAGGAGTGAACAGCAGCGCCGGCCGTCTTCCCCTCTCCCCTTGCGGGAGAGGGAGGGGCCCGCGCAGTGGGAGGGTGAGGGGTCTACGGATGCTTCGCCGCGCCGCGCGTGGCGGCCGCATGAGCGCCGGCCGCTAGGCGATGTTCGCCACCTCGCGCCGGTCGAGCACTCGCGGGCTGAACATCTGGCCCGGTTTCGTCGACGCGCTGGCGGCGCTGCTGACCGTGGTCATCTTCGTGCTGATGGTATTCATGGTGGCGCAGTTCTATCTGTCGAACGCGCTGTCCGGCCGCGAGGAGATGGTCGAGCGGCTGGGCCGGCAGATCACCGAGCTGAACCAGCTGCTCGGGCTGGAGCGGGCCGAGAACGCCGATCTGCGCGTCGGCTATGCGCAGCTCTCCGCCGAGCTGCAGGGGCTGATCGGCGAGCGCGAGGCGTTGGCCGAGGAGCTGGGCGCCCTGCGCGCCGAGCAGCGCAGCCTGTCGGAGCAACTGGCCGAGGCTCTGGCCGCGCGCCGCGAGCTGGAGGGCGAGATCGGCCGGATCGACGGCGAGCTGGCCGACGCCTACCGGACCATCGACGCCGACCGCGAGACCATCGAGCTGCGCCTGCGCGAGATCGCCAGCCTGCAGGCCGACATCCAGGCCCTGCGGGCGGTGCGCGGCAATCTGGAGGTGCAGATCGCCGCCCTGACCCTGGCGATGGAGGCGGCGGAGGCGGAGGCCGAACGGCTCGGCGTCTCGCTGGACGAGGCGCAGTCGCTGCAGGCGCTGCTGGAGCGGCAACTGGCCGAGAGCCGGGCGGAAACCGAGACGGCGGTCGCCGCGCTGGAACTCCGCCAGCGCGACCTCGACGCCCTGACCGCGGCGCTGGAGGCGGCGGTGGCCGAGCGCGACGCCATGGCGGCGACCCTGGCCGGCCGCGCGGCCACCATCGAGGAGCTGGAGGCGGCGCTGGCGGCCGCCCGTGTCGAGGCCGAGGCGGTGGTCGCCACGCTGGAGTTGCGGCAGAGCGACCTCGACCGGCTGACCGCGACCCTGGAGGCGGCCGAGGCGGAACGAACCACCCTGACCGCGACCCTGGCCGAGCGCGACGCCACCATCGAGGAGCTCGGGGCGGCGCTGGCGGCGAGCCGGGTGGCGGCGGCCGAGGCGGTCGCCAGCCTGGAACTGAGCCAGGCCGACCTCGACCGGCTGACCGCGGCGCTGGAGGCGGCGCGCGGCGAGCAGGTGCAATTGCTGACCTCGATCGAGGACCGCGAGGCCGATCTGGCGGCGCTGCGCCTGCAACTGGCGGCGCTGGAGGCGGAGAGGAGCGGCCTGGCCGCGACCTTGGCGGCGGCGGCCGCGGCCGGCGACGATCTGGCCGACCGGCTGCGCCTGAGCGATGCGGAGATCCTGCAACTGCGCGATTTGCTGGCGAGCCGCGAGCTGGCGATCGGCGAGCTGACCGCCGAGCGCGATGCGGCGGCGGCGGCGCGCGACGAGGCCGGGGCCGAGCGCGACCGGCTGCTGGCCGAGGCCGAGGGGCTGAGCGTCACGCTCAGGCTGACCGAGGAGGAGCGCGACCGCCTGCTGGCCGAGCTGACCGGTTTGCGCGACCGCGCCCAGGCGCTGGAGACCGAGTTGAGCAGCGCCGCGGAGCGCACCACCCTGGCCCAGCGCCAGATCGACGAGAAGGACATCCGCATCGACGAGCTGGTGGCGGCGCTCGGCACCACCGAGGCGGCGCTCGACGAGCAGACCCGGCTGTCGACCCAATCCCAGGCGCTGGTGGCGCAACTGAACGTCCAGATCGAGCAGCTGCGCCAGCAATTGGCGCGGGTCGAGGCGGCGCTGACGGAATCGGAAGCGAAGGTCGGCGACCGCGACGTGGAGATCGCCGACCTCAATTCCCGGCTGAACCAGGCGCTGGTGCGCCGGGTGGAGGAATTGTCCCGCTACCGGTCCGAGTTCTTCGGCCGGCTGCGCGAGGTGATCGGCCGCCGCGACGACATCCGCGTGGTCGGCGACCGCTTCGTCTTCCAGTCGGAGGTGCTGTTCCCGTCCGGCTCCGCCCGGCTGCAGGCCGGCGGCAAGGAACAGCTCGCCCGCTTCGCCGGCACCCTGCTGGAGATCGCCCGCGACATTCCGGGCGAGGTCGACTGGATCCTGCGCGTCGACGGCCACACCGACAAGGTGCCGGTCGGCCCGCGGGCCGGGTTCGCCTCGAACTGGGAGTTGTCCACCGGGCGGGCGACCGAGGTGGTGCAATACCTGATCGACCAGGGCATCCCGGCCAACCGCCTGGCCGCCGCCGGCTTCGGCGAATTCCAGCCACTGGACCCGGCCGACACGCCCGCGGCGCTACGACGGAACCGGCGGATCGAGCTGAAGCTGGATCAGCGGTAGGGACGGTTCTTTCGGCGCCGGGCGCATGGGCGGCCAATCCGGGGCGCAGTTCGGTGGTGGAAAATCAATCAACTCTGACCCCTTTGAATCGCTGCCCCTCATAAGAGTACGGACAGCTTCCATATCAACCCGATTTCGGTCATAGTTAGCCGCATCGGAGGGCCTCACATGACAAATTCCGATTGAATGGGTGTTCAAACGGACTCCGGACCATGCAAGTAAATGTGCGAACATCGGCTTCGAGACCAATAGAGCCCCCACCTGCATATTCCCGGTTGGCGGCGTCTTCCGGTTTAGCACTTCTCGTTAGTATCATTTTGGTTGCATTTGAACCTCAGGACTCGAACAAAATCGAAATTGTATTGTCTTGTGTATTTATTTGTGCATTTATTTTGGATGAAAATAAAATTAACCAATGACTCATATTTCTACTAAA
>JABDIP010000433.1 GCA_013003675.1 Inquilinus sp. | reverse complement strand
CGAAACGAGGAGCCCAAACCCTTCATATGGGTCAGAACCGCGGACCAGATCCTCGAAGCCGTCAAGCGCTTCTGCCTGAGAACCTGCCCGGAAAATTCCAATGCGTATCTCTGACTCAGGTCACTAGTGTCCCGATCCTGAAATTCGCATGAGCGAATTGAAGAATCAAAGGGACACTAACTCTATGATTCTAGTGTCATTCAGCTTCCGAAATCCGGCACATGAAATGTGCCGAACTTCGAAACCATGACACTAGACCCGCCGCGACGATCCGCGGCCGAGCAAGCCATCCGGGCGGAAGATCAGCACCACGGTCAGGACCGTGAACACGGCGATGTCCTTGTAGGCGATGGCGAGGTAGCCCGACCACAGCGTCTCGAACAGCCCGATCAGCAGGCCGCCGAGGATGGCCCCGCCGACCGAGCCGATGCCGCCGACGATGGCGGCGGCCAGCGCCTTGAAGCCGAGCATGTGGCCCATGAAGAAGTTGACGCCGCCGAAATAGGTCGCGACCACGAAACCGGCCGCCGCCGCCAGCGCGCCGCCGAGCGCGAAGGTGCGGCCGATCGTGCGGTCGACATCGACCCCCAGCAGGGCCGCCATCCCGGAATCGTCGGCACAGGCCCGCTGGGCGCGGCCGAGCCCGGTCCGCGTCAGGATCAGGTGCAGCCCGGTCAGCAGCACGGCGGTCAGCCCGGCGACGACGATCTGCCCCAGGCTGATCGAGGCGGCGAAGCCGCCGGCCTCGGCCAGATCGAGACGCTCGCTGAAGACCGGCTGCAGCCACCGGTCGCGCGAACCCTGGATCAACCGCACATATTCCTGCAGGAAGATCGCCAGGCCGATCGTGGCGATCAGGGCGGCCTGCGAGGTGCTGCCGCGCAGCGGCCGGAATACCAGCCGCTCGGTGGCCCAGCCATGGGCACCGGCGACCGCCATCGCCAGTCCGAGCACCGCCAGCAGCGCCAGCGGCAGCGGCACGCCTGGAACGCCGCCGGCCAGGGTGGCGCCGATGAAGGTCGTGAATCCGCCGATCATCGCCAGTTCGCCGAAGGCCAGGTTGATCCGGCCGATGATGCCGTAGACCAGGGTGAAGCCCACCGCCAGCAACGCATAGATGCAACCGATGGCGATCGCGTTGACGCCCTGCTGCAGGAGATAGACGGCGGTGAAACCCGCCCCGCGCGGAGCGCCATTCGCCGGCCCCTGATCCGGCGCCGCCACCCGCCCGGCATCGAACAGGGCGAGCCAGACCCGCAGCATGTGCAGCCGCACCGGCGTCAGCTCGCCGGTGCGGTCGCTGTCGACGCCGACCAAATCCAGCCGGCCGGCCTGCAGCGTGCCGCCGGCGAAGCGGCAGGTGAGGTCCTGGACGATGGTACGGCCGGTGCCGTCGGTGGCGTAGTAGCGCAGGGCGACGTCGTGCGGCGCCGGCGCCGGCAGCGTCTCCACCCGTTCGATCACGGCGCCGCCCTCCAGTGCCGGGATCACCGCCCTGCACAGACGGGCCTGCTCCGCATCCTCAGCTCCGCAGCCGGCAGCCAACAGGACGACCGACAGGGCGGCCACGGGCCGGATTCGGGAGACGCGCGGCCGCTTCCGATCCGGGCCGCTATTCCGCCCCCGTTCCGGGCGGCCATTCCCTATGCCGGTCGTCGCCGTCGATGCCGCGCTGCTTGCCATGGCAATGACAGCTATACGCCAGACCGCCCGGCGAGAGGACGTCTAAACGACGAAGGGGCGAGGCGGGTTCACCCCCGAACGCGATCCACCGCCATGCCCATGCAACAGAGAGCGGGGACGGAAACCGGTCCCCGTTCCCGGAAAACCTAAGTCGGCGGCGACCGGGGCTTTACGCAACCCGGCGCCGGGCCGGGCGGTTGGCGGCGGTCGGAACGGTGCCGGCGGCGAAATGGCGGTCGACGGTGCCGGCGTCGCGGAACGTCAACACCGGCTCGCCGCGCGCCACCGCGGCGATATCGCCGCGGCCGATGCCCAGGTCGAGCAGATCGGCGTCGCTATAGGCACCCAGTTCGCGGCGGATTCGCCGTTCTTCGCGGTGGGCGGCGAACCAGCGGGCCACATGGCCGCCAGCGGCGGTCTCGACCGGCTTTGCCGAGCGCGCGGCGTCCAGCCGGTCGGCCACGGTCTCGCGCTCGAAGGCCAGATCGGCAAGCTGGCGGTCGCTCATCGCCGCCAGTTGGGCGCGGGCGACGCGGTCGGCGCGAACGGCGGCGCGACGGGCCCGCCGGTCGGCCAAAGCGGCGGCGATGTCGGCGCGCAGGGCGTCGATCAGGGTGGCGCGGTTGTCGAATGTCATCTCGGTCATCTTTCTGTATCCCGAAGAGGTCAGTTCAGTTCGGTTCGTCCGTTTCGCTCGAGCCTAAGGTGTCGCCGGCAACCCGCCCTTGCCACGGGATTTTTTGCAGTGCAGCATTGCAGGAATTCGATGGCGGCTGGCACGTCAATCCGGCGCCGCGTTGATGCCGATCAAACCGGCGCCGCGCCGGCTCGGTATGATGTGGGCTGTGGGCGCTGATGATCGCCACGCGATCGCGGCGGAAACCCGGCGGCAGCAGGTCAGCGCCGCCTGAGATCACCGGGCCAGGAACCGGCCGACCACATCCCCGCGCCGCCTCGATCGCGGCCCTCGGGAGCGGCGGTGCGACGACCACGACCGATCGGCAAGGAGACGCAACCATGAGCGTGACCGGACTTAGGGTGTTCGACGAGACCCTGCAGCTGACCCATAGCTGGCTGAAGGATTTGATGCAGCGCTTGGACTGGGACAACCGGCAGGATGCCTATGCCGCGCTGCGCGCGGTGCTGCACGCACTGCGCGACCGCATGTCGGTCGACGAGGCGGCGCAGCTCGGCGCCCAGTTGCCGATGCTGATCCGCGGCTTCTACTACGAGGGCTGGCATCCGGCCCACAAGCCGCTGAAGGAACGGCACAAGGCGCAGTTCTTCGACCATGTCGGCCGCGAGATGCGGCGCGACGGCAATTTCGACCCGGAGCCGGTGGTCGAGGCGGTGTTCGAACTGCTGGCGGACCGCGTCTCGGTCGGCGAGATCGACGACATCAAGGGCCTGCTGCCGGCCGAACTGAAGGCGCTGTGGCCGGCCTGAGCGGGCCCTGGCAATCGGCGGGGGATCGGCGATCCGCGCCCGGAACGGCGGCGGCCGACCGGCCGGCGGCCGCCCTCGCGAAGTTGTGAGACCTGAAATGCCTACACTTTTAAGCTAAAGCCCGGTAACCTGCCGTTAACCATACGGACCAGAATCCGCAGGAGACCGGGCCATGGGCATCGACAGGAATACCGGCAAGGGTCGGCGCATCGCCGAGTTGGACCGCCAGATCGAAGGGCGCTGGGCCCTGATCAACCGGCTGTTCGAGGACGTCGAGCAACTCGTCGACGAGCGCGACGCCATCCTCGGCGAGCGGCCGGGCATGCTGGCGCGGCTGTTCGCCCGTCGCCAAGCCCCGTCAGCGTGCGAGACGGCCTTCCTCGCGCTGACCGAGGAGCATCGCCATGCGACCGCCTCGCGCGGCGCCGACGACCTCGTCGAGCGTCCGCGCCTACGGGCCTAGATGCGGCCCAAAGGTATGGCGGCTGTGCAACTACTTGGCTGAAATCGTCACGCCGACCGGTCA
The DNA here is from genome assembly GCA_013003675.1 of Inquilinus sp. GTDB lineage: Bacteria > Pseudomonadota > Alphaproteobacteria > DSM-16000 > Inquilinaceae > JABDIP01. The sequence continues at coordinate 4,631 of JABDIP010000433.1, read as the reverse complement.
CCGCCAGAACGCGCGGCGAGGCGCCGGCGCTTTCGATTAATTAACCATTTGCCCCTAATTCTACGTCCGCTCACCGAAACCGGAGTGACGCGGACATGATCTTTCAGAACGACAAAACCTCTTCCGCCCGGCCCGAGGGTAGTGGCCGCAGCGTGGATCCCGGCAAGAAAAAGGTTCAGCACTCGATCATCAGCGCAGATCTGAAGATCACGGGCGACCTGGAAAGCACCGGGGATATAACCGTCGACGGCACCGTCGAGGGCAACATCAAGTGCCGGACCCTGATCCTCGGCGAGGAGCCGGAGATCAAGAGTTCGATCGAGGCCGACACGGTGCGCATCTGCGGCGCCTTCTCGGGCGACGTCAAGGCGCGCAAGGTGGTTCTCACCAAGACCGCCAGGGTGACCGGCGACATCTTCCACGAGTGTCTCGAAGTCGAGGAAGGTGCCAGCCTGGAGGGCCGTCTCGGCCGTCTGGGACCGGGCAAGGCCAACGGCAAGCACGAAGACGACGGCAAAGTCACCGCCTTCAAGCCGGTCGAGGCCGGCACCGGCAGCGACTGAGCGGACGGCCTTCCGGCAATTCGGGAGACCGACCAAGCGACCGGCCCAAGGGCGGCATGCCGCGGCCACCCTTCGGGCCCTCGCGTCGAACCAGAAAGCCCGGCCTCTTCAGGCCGGGCTTTTCTTGCGTCCGCGTCATCCGTCCGACCGGATTGTGGCCGGAGTCGGATGAACGGAGGATGCTCTAATTCTGGCGTCCGGTGGCCGGTTGGCCGACCTCGATGCCGAAGCGCTCGACGATCACGTCGTTGAACAGCAGCAGCTGCAGGGCGACGGCGACCGCCTTGTGGTCGGAGATCGTCTCGCCGGAGAACAGCCCGGCGGCGCGCAGATGCTCGACCCGCTGGCGTGCCTCGGCGATGTCGGGGTCGCCATTGTCGTCCGGATGGAAGCCCCAGGTGAAGGTCAGCAGCCGCTCGGAATTGTCCCAGCCGCGGCAGAAATCAACATCGCCGGCGCGGGCCAGGCTCCGCAGTCGGCCGGCCAGCGTCCGCGCATCGTGGCCGGAGAGCTTCGCCAGCGCCTCGCCGGCGATCCGCGCCCGGGCCGAGCCGGACATTTCGTAACCGGCCGCCGGCGCCGACTTCAGCACGCAGCCGACCAGGAAGCCGAGGGCGAAACTGTCGTCCCAGAAGCGATCCGGCACGCCGACCGTCCGCTCAAGACCGGCCAGATAGATCCCGGCGATCCGCGCTCCCAGCGCTGCCGCCTCGCTTTCCTCGACCCTGAGCATCTTCGACCCCAATTCCGATCGTTCACGAATAGACCCCGACTCTGCCCGTCGAAGGATTAACCATTCGTTTCCGTCGCGGACATCTCTGGCCCCGGTCGGAGCGGCCCTGGTCGGAGCGGCGGCGGGGCCTAGTTTGGACGGCAATACCGAAATCCGCGGCTTCGCGGCCGCCTCGACACGGACGACCATGCCGAACCCCAACGATTCCACGGCGCGCCGGCTGGTGCTGGTGCTCGGCGACCAGCTCGCACCGGACTCCGCGGCTTTCGACGGCTTCGACCGCGCCGCCGATGCGGTGCTGATGATGGAGGTGGCGGAGGAGGCGACCCATGTGCCGCAGCACAAGGCCCGGCTGGCCTTGTTCTTCGCCGCCATGCGCCATTTCCGCGACGATCTGCGCCAGCGCGGCATCGCCGTCCATTACAGCGAGCTGGAGGACGACGCCAATCGCGGCGGCTTCGCGGCCGAAATCGCCCGCCAGGTGCGGGCGATCCGGCCGGAAAGCTTGGTGATCTGCCAGCCCGGCGATTGGCGCGTCGTCCAGGCGATCCGCGAAACCGCGGAAAACCAGGGTTTAGCCCTGGACATCCGCGAGGACCGGCACTTCCTGTGCGGCCGCGACCGCTTCGCCGAATTCGCCGCCGGCCGCAAATCCCTGCAGATGGAAGCCTTCTACCGCCAGCAGCGCCGCGAGCATAACATCCTGATGGCAGGCGACGGGCCGGCCGGCGGCACCTGGAACCTCGACCGCGACAACCGCGCCAGCTTCGGCAAATGCGGCCCGCCGGAGATCGGACCGCCGCGCGGCTTCCCGCCGGATGGGACGACCCGGGCGGTGATCGAGATGGTCGAGCGCCGCTTCCCGGACAGCCCCGGTACCCTTGAGTCTTTCAACTATCCGGTGACCGCCGCCCAGGCGCGCGAGGCGCTCGACGACTTTTTCAAGCACCGCCTGGAAAAATTCGGCCGCTACCAGGACGCCATGGCGAGCGGCCGGCCCTATCTCTACCACGCCCGGATTTCCGCCGTTCTCAACCTGCACCTGCTCGATCCGCGAGAGGCCATCGCCGGCGCCGTGGCGGCCTATGAGGCGGGCACCGCGCCACTCAATTCGGTCGAGGGCTTCGTCCGGCAGATCCTCGGCTGGCGGGAATACATCCGCGGCATCTACTGGCGCGAAATGCCGGCCTATGCCGAGCTGAACGCGCTCGATGCCGAGCTGCCGATGCCGGCCTTCTACTGGACCGGCGAGACCGAGATGAACTGCCTGAGGCAGGCGGTCGGCCAGCTCGTCGACCACGCCTACGCCCACCACATCCAGCGGCTGATGGTGCTCGGCCTGTTCGCCATGCTGCTCGGCGTGCGGCCCTACGAGGTGCATCGCTGGCATATGTCGATGTACGCCGACGCCGTCGACTGGGTGTCGCTGCCCAACGTGCTGGGCATGAGCCAGTATGGCGACGGCGGCATCGTCGGCAGCAAGCCCTATGCGGCCAGCGGCAACTACATCGACCGGATGAGCGACTACTGCAAGGGCTGCCGCTACGACCCGAAAAGGGCGACCGGCGACGACGCCTGCCCGGTCACCACGCTCTACTGGGATTTCCTCGACCGCAACCGCCGGCGCATCAAGGGCCAGCGCCACATGGGCTATCAACTGGCCAATCTGGACCGCAAGGACGCCGGCGAGCGCCGCGAAATCAAGCGCCGCGCCGACCGGCTGAAGCGCGATTGCACGGCGCAAACCTACCTCTAGTGTCCCGATTCTGAAATTCGCATGAGCGAATTCCAGGATCAAAGGGACACTAACTATTTGATTCTCGTGTCATTCAGCTTCCGAAATCCGGCACATGAAATGTGCCGAACTTCGAAACCATGACACTAGCCTGGAACAGGAACGGAATCCCCCCAAATGGAAGGCGGCGGCGATTTCCGCTATTCTGGCGCCGCGCTATTGGCGGAGAAGGCCGCATGAATATCGAAACGATTCTCGAGGAATTTGCCGTCGTCGGACGCTTCCCGGAAGCGGCTGTCTTGGCCAGTCTGGAAGCGCGGCCGGAAACCGTTCCCGCATTCCTGTCGATCCTCGACCGGGCAGGCGAACCGGGCAAGCTTGACGACCGGAAGGAACAGGCGGTGTTCCTGATCGTCCATGTCCTCGCCGAATTGGGCGAGAAACGCGCCTACCGGCCGCTGCTGCGCCTGCTCGGCGGCGACGGCGAACGCCTCGAAATACTGCTCGGCGACGCCATCACCGAGACCCTGCCGCAAATCCTGATAGGCCTGTCCGACGGCGATCCGGCGCCGCTTGTCGCCCTGATCGAGAATGACGACGCCAATGAATTCGTCCGCGACGCGGCCTATTCGGCATGGATCTATTTCGTCCTCGACGGCGCCATCGACCGCGATGCGGCGCACACCTTTCTTCAAACCTTCGAAACCGGACCGACGCGCCCGGAAGCCGGGAACTTTGTCTGGAATGGCTGGGCCGTCGCCATCGCCCTGCTCGGCTTCGACGATCTGATGCCGCGTGTGCGCCAAGCCTGCGACGACGATCGGATCGACTTGGTCTTCGGCGATTTCGACGACTACAAGGATGTGTTCGAGCGCGCTCGCACCAAGCCTCCCGACCAGCGGATGGTTGACGAGGGGCTGTATCCGTTCGACGACACGATCGGACGACTACGGTCGTGGAGCGGCTTCCAACCGGCCGAAACGGCCGACGAACCCGAGGATTTCGACGATTTCTACGATCTCGACCGGTTGGCCGACCTCGATCTCGATGGGGGGGCCCTCGAACCGGTGGTCAATCCCTTCCGCCACGTCGGCCGCAACGATCCCTGCCCCTGCGGCAGCGGCAAGAAGTTCAAGAAGTACTGCCTGACGGTGACGAGCACCTAGCCAAGGCGGCGAGCGGACCGCCGGTATCGCCGGCCCGTCGCCCATGCTGGCGGTTTCTTGGGCAGTCGGATTAAGGCGCGAATACTACCGACGGTCGCGACGCTGCGGAAGGGCGTGAAACGACCGACTGCCTGTCAGCCGCCGTCGACTGGCGTGAGGTCACAAGTCGCGCTGCCCCTGTCCCAGCGTCCGCCCCTGTCGAGACAGCGGTCGATCTCCAGGAACCCGGCGAACCAGATCCCCAGGGCAATGCCCACGAGGACACCGAACAGGAAGAGATAGATGCCGCGCTTCATGGTCCCTGGCCGCCGCCGCGGTTGACTTCCAGCTCCAACTACAGCCGAGACCTTAATAAATCGCCTGCTCCGTCTCCGGGTCGAACAGGTGCAGATGGTCGAGGTTGAGGGCGATCTTGGCCTCGCTGCCGGCCTTGG
>JABDIP010000406.1 GCA_013003675.1 Inquilinus sp. | reverse complement strand
TCAAGGCGCAGGTGGCGGCGCGCGAGGCCGGCGACGAGGAGGCGCAGATGATGGATCTCGACTACGTCACCGCGCTGGAGCACGGCCTGCCGCCGACCGGCGGCATGGGCGTCGGCCTCGACCGCCTGATCATGCTGCTGACCGGCTCCCCCTCGATCCGCGACGTGATCGCGTTCCCGACGCTGCGGCGGAAGGGGTAGGAGGGGTCAGCGGCGCCCAGGCTACGATCAGGGCTCCGGGAACGCTCCAAGTCCGAGCCGGTCCAAGGCTTCCGACCGGAACGCCATGCGTTCCTCGATCAGCCCGAAGGCGATGTAGAATTTGTACACGTTGCGAACGTATTCCACGGTCTCACGGCCGATCCGGTCGGCGGCGACCAGTTCGACATTGCCGAACCAGCGGTCGGGGTCGAGGTCGCGCTCCGTCGCCAACCGGCGCAACTCGGCAACCCGCGCCGGGCCGGCATTATAGGCGGCGAAGGTCAACAGCCAGCGGTCGAGTTCGCCGCTATCGCTGTCCACGAAGTAGCGGTCGTGCAGGAAGCGAAGGTATTTCGCCCCGGCCTCGATATTGCCGTCCAGGGACTCGATGTCGGCGATGCCGACATTCGGATCGGCGGCGGTGCCGGGCAGCACCTGCATCACGCCGACGGCGCCGGCTGCGCTGCGGCGGCGCTGGTCGAGCCGGGATTCCTGATAGCCGACCGCGGCGACCATCGGCCAGTCGATTCCATGGGCGTCGGCATGGCGGACGATGGCGGCGATCGTCGCGTCTTCCGCCGCCAAATCGCCGAGCGCGGCGGAGGCACCGGCCGGCCGTTCGTCGTTCAGATACCGGTTGAACAGGATGTTGCCGAGCAGGCTGCCCTTCGCGTTGTCGGCGATGAAGGCATCCGCCGCCGCCCGCAGGCCGGGATTGTCCTCGCGGAAGGCCCAGGCGATCGCCCCGCCGCTTCTGACAGCGATGTCCGGGTGCAGGCGGACGTCCGGGAAGAATTGCGCCCAGAATTTCGCCTTGTGGAGGTCCATGACGATCATCGGCACCAGGCCGGCGTCGACCAGTTCCAGCAGGTCCTCGTCCTCGAGATGCTCGTCCGCCGGAATCAATTCGACGCCCGCCCGCCCGGCCGCCTCGAAGGCCTCGTTCAGCCCGAGCAGGCTGGCATGGTAGCTGGACGACCGCCGCACATGGACCGGCAGGCCGGAGAGGTCGTCGAGCGTCGCGATTGCCGGCGCCGACGGGCCGGTCACCAGGATCTCGCTGACATCGGTCAGGATCGGGCGTGAGAAATCGATCGAGGCCTCGCGTTCCGGCGTGACCGTCAGATTGCCGGCGGCGATATCGCCCAGCCCCTCCAGCAGCCCGGGGATCAGGCGGTCGCGGCTGACCGGAATGACGACGATGCGGACGTCGAGCGGGCCGGACGCGTAATCGGCGTTGATCCGGTCCTCGAAGGCCTTGAGCAATTCGTAGGTCAGCCCGCGCTGGGTGCCGCGATCGAGGTAGTAGAAGGTCGGGCTGTAGGGAACCAGGGCGCGGACCCGACCCCGCGCGATCATAGCGTCGAAATCGCCGGCCCACGACCTCGTGAACGCGTTCGCCGGTGCCGGCGCCGACTCGCGGTCCGGGGCGGGCGGCGAACGGCGGCCGGCGTCGATGACGACGAGCGCCAGCGCGGCGCCGATGACAGCCCCTCCGATCAGCAGCGCCGACCGGGCGGACGGCCGTCCTCTCATGGCGCGGGGCGCACGAACACGCCGTCCATGGCGATCAGCCGGGCGGTGCGGCGGTTGAAATAGCCGGGGATGAACAGGGCGGGGTGGAAGCCAAGGGTCTCCAGATGGTCGATCATCTCGCGCCAGGACGGCTCGCCGACATAGACCGGGACGATGGAGAGCTCGAGCTGGATCGCGGCGACGCTGTCGAACACACCGGCCGCGCCGTCCAGCACCTGCCGGTCGTAGCCCTGGGTATCGCTCTTCAGCAGCACCCGGTCGCCGGGCCGGGCATGGTCGTCGAAGAGGGCGTCGAGGCGGGCCTGGGGGACGGTTTCGGTGCCGGAATAGGCGGCGCTGTCGAGCAGCTCGGCCATCTCCGCGGTGAAGGGCAGCGCCGAACTCATGTCGGATTCCGCCGAGATGTTGAGGGTCACCGGCCGGTCGCTGTCGCCGACGGCGACGCGCGGCGCCACATCCCAGCCGGGGTCGCCGGCCGCCGCCCCGGCGAGGGCGGCGTGCGCCGCCGCCTGCGGTTCGAAGGAGACGATGCGCCCGGCATAGCCGGCGCGGCGCAGCCGCCGGGCGTACTGGCCGATATTGGCGCCGACATCGAACACCAGGTCGATGCGGTGATGGGCCAGCAGCGTGGCCAGATTTCGCGATTCCTTGGAGGCGGGTCCGGAACCGCTCATCGGGCGTCGAGGCGCTTGCGGTAGTGGAACTCGACGCTGCCGGAGAGGTCGTGCAGCGCCCGGGTCTCCGGCAGGCGCTCATAGCCCAGCCCCTCATAGAGGCGATGGGCGGTCTCGAACCGAGTGTCCGTCCACAGCTCCATGAAGACCGACCGGCGCCGCATCGCCTCGTTCTCGACCAGCTCGACCAGCCGCCGGCCGAGTCCCTGGCCGCGGGCGCTCCGATCGACGTAGAGCTTGAGCAGCTCCATGCCGCCCGGGGCCTCGGTCGGCGCGGTGCCGACGCAGCCGACCACGCGGCCGGCGGCCTCGGCGACCCAGAACCGGCCATCGCGGCCGGCGAAATGCGCGGCGATGGCCCGCAGCTCGGGGATCTCGCCGTCGACGTCGAGCACGCAGCCGGGATACTCGGCGAAGCAGCCGCCGATCAGCGCGACCAGGCCGTCTTCGTCGTCGTCGCGGGCGGCACGGACGGTGGTGCCGGCCACCGCCGCGGCGCCGGAAGAGGCGTCACCGGGAATGGGCATAGTCCCAATAGAGCCGGCGCGCCCGCTCATAGACCGGGCCCGGCTGATAGTCGCAATCCTCGACCCTGGTGTAGGGCAGCAGCTTGCCGTGATTGCCGGTGGAGAACACCTCGTCGGCCGCCAGCACGTCGTCGACGGTCACGCGCTTTTCCCGAATTTCGACGCCGTCGGCGCGGAGCAGGCCGATGATCCGGCGGCGGGTGACGCCGTCGAGGAAGCAGCCATTCGGGGCCGGTGTCGCCACCACGCCGTCCTTGGCGATGAACAAATTGGCGGTGGCGAACTCCGCCACATTGCCCATCTGGTCGAGGACGATGGCGTTCTGGAAGCCGCGCGCGATCGCCTCGCGCAGGGCGAGGCCGGATTGCGGGTAGAGGCAGGCGGCCTTGGCCTCGGTCGGCGCGGTCTCCGGCGTCGGCCGGCGCCGGGTGGAGACCGCGGCGGAACTGCCGGTCGGTTTCGGCAGCGGCGACTCGTAGACCGAGAGCGCGAAGCGGGTGGTCGCCGGGTCGGGCGCCACGAAGCCGCTCTCGGCCCAGAACATCGGCCGGATATAGAGTTCGGCATCGGCGTCGAAGCGGGCGATGCCCTGGCGCGCCAGCGCCTCGACCGCGGCGCCGTCGAGCGCCGGGGCCAGGCCCATCACCCTGGCCGAGTTGATCACCCGCTGGCAATGCAGGTCGAGGTCCGGAGCGACGCCCTCGAAGGCGCGGGCGCCGTCGAAGACGCAGGAGCCGAGCCATAGCGCGTGGCTCATCGGCCCGAGCAGGCCGGGATTGCCCTCCAGCCATTCGCCGTCGAAATAGGTCTGCGGCGCCGTCATGCTGCGCTCCTGCGGTTATCTGTCGGAAGCACAATAGCCGTCGCGCGCGGACCCCGCCAGCGGCGGAGGCGGCTATTGGCTGGCCCAGATGACGCGCGCCATCCAGGCGATCTGCGGACGGGTGAAGGAGCGATCGGGATGCGCCGGGTTGAACGAGCGCAGCTCGATCCGCTGGGCGGTCAGCCGGGCCAGTTCCTTGGCCATCACCTCGCCCTCGACGGTCCGCACGACGACCCGGTCGCCGCGGCGGATGGCCGCTTGCGGCGAGACGATGATGCGGTCGCCGTCGCGGTAGAGCGGTTCCATGCTGTCGCCGCTGATCTCCAGGGCATAGGCGTGCGGATCGGCGGTTTCCGGGAAGATCTCCTCGTCCCAGCCGCTGCCGGCGGGATAGCCGGCGTCGTCGAAATAGCCGGCGGCCCCGGCCTGGGCATAGCCGATGATCGGAATGCGGCGCGCGGATTCGCTCGGTTCGCCGAGCAGGCTGACGAATTCGGCCATGTTCGAGCCGGTGGCGGCGAGGATCTTCGCCACGCTCTCGGTCGACGGCCACCGTGCCTTGCCCTGGGAGGTGGTGCGTTTGCTGGGATTGAACGTGGTCGGGTCGAGCCCGGACCGGCGGGCGAGGCCGGAAGCGGAGAGCCCGTAGCGCGCCGCCAGGGCATCGATCGCCCGCCATACGTCCCCATGTCTCAACATAGGAACATGTTCACATAACACCCGGCCCCGTGTCGCTAGGAACGTATTCGCAGTCCGGGCCCGGTGCCGGCGGCTACTCCTTCTTCTGGATCATCGCCCGGTAGATCTTCCAGGCCGCCTCCACGGAGACCCCGGCGGCCCGTGACCCGGCCGCCAGCATCGCCGCCGTCGGCTTGCTGGGGACGTTGACAAGGGTGCCCTCGGCACCCGGGCCGCGCTCGTCCAGTGACAGCGCCGAGCCGGCTCCCATGCCGGGCCGCGCCGTATCGCTTTCGTGCAACTTTTTCCCATCCAACATCCGGCACTCCCCCTTTGTCCGGATGACGGCCAGGCATCCCACTGCCCGTTAAGACCGTCATCCGGTATTTCTCGGATGATTTCGATGTTTTTGCACAAAATACTGAGTTATTTGTTAACAGCCGAACGAAATGTTCGGCTTATGGTTAAGGCCTTTTAATACTTCGAATTTTCAGCGGTTTGTTTGAAGCCGTCTTGACAGCGAAACTCGCGATCGTTTCGGGTCGCGGATCGGCGCCGAATCGGCGTTTCCCACTATGGCGCGTTGTCCGTTTGTGGCGGACAGGGCCCGAGTCGATTCCCCGGGGGAAGACGATGCGCTACCGTTCGGGCCGGCCCCGCCCTGAGGGTCGTCCTGCCCCGGCCCCGCATCGATGCCCGATCTGTTTGCTCTCGTCCGCCCGGTCCTGCACGCCCTGCCGCCGGAACTGGCGCATCGGGCGACGCTGCTGGCGCTGCGGCTCGGGCTCGGTCCGCGGCAGCGC
>JABDIP010000402.1 GCA_013003675.1 Inquilinus sp. | reverse complement strand
GACCAGGTCGCGGTTCAGCGACGCCGCCAGCTGGTGCGCATCGGATCGCTCGATGTCGTCGCGGACGCCGTCATGCACCTGGGCGGCGGCCCGCGACCCTTCCTTGACCTCGGTGGTCAGCGTCTGGCCGAGGACCGCCTTGGAGGTCTGCTTGTCGAGATACTCGGCCAGCCGCTCGTAAAGGTCGACGCTGCCGGTCTGGTCCGCCTTGACGAACTCGATCAGCATCGAGGACGGGATGATCGCGGCGGCGTCGCTGCCGATATTCGCGACCGCCTTCAGAAGGGTCTTCCGGTCGCCCTCGGTGGCGCCCGGATGATACTTCCCGACCCGCAGCGGCTGGCCGTAGACCTCGGCGAACGCCACCCAGTCCTTGATGTCGTAGTTCTTGAACAGGTAGCACCAGGCCGCCGCCCGGGCGAGGCCGCCGCGGATCGGCAGGCCCGACTTCGACTTGTGGATGTGCAGGACGAACTTGTAGGGGAGCAGCGATTCCGGCCCGGCGTCGCCGCGCAGCAGCGGCGTGCGGCCGTCGCGCCGGTCGAACTGAAACCATTGCGGGAAGCGCCACTCCAGCCGCGCCGGCATCCATTGCCGCTCGCTGGTCTCCCAGACGATCTCGGTCACCGAGAAGCCCTTGCCGACGGCATCGAGGATGTCGCACAGCTCCTCCTGCAGCTCATCCCGCTCCAGGAACCCCTCGACCAGCGCGGCATTGGCCACGTCTTCCTTGGCGTCCGAGGCCGGCTCGACCGTGATCTCCAGCTGCGACACCTGCAGCTTCCGGGTTGCCAGGACCGAGCGGTAGTGGAGATCCTTCTCCTCCATCTCCTCGGCCAGTTCCAGATAGCGGGTCGGATCGCCCTCTTCGGCCTCGCGCAGCAACGCCGCCAGCCGGCCCGGCGTCAGGCCCTGCGCCGGATGGCCGGAAACGACCTGGCGGACGCCGGTCACCGTCGGCCCGGCGATCTCGCGGGTCAGGTCGGATCTGCGCATCGGCCGCCCATTGGGCCAGACCAGCTCCGGCATCACCAGGCTCCCCGGATTTCGGAAACGGACCGCGCGCCGCGCTCTGTGAAGGTGCCGCCCCCGTCGCTATCGTCGCCGGCATCGTCGCCGCCGCGCGGGACCGCCTGATAGCCGTAGCGGATCTCGTCGCGGAAGGTGGCGGCGTAGAAGTTCAACAGCGAGACGGCGCTGTCGGCGTGGCGCTTGCCGCCGTCGGTGCCTTCCTTCCGCACGTTCGACGGCACCTTGATCACGCCGTTGATCGAGCGCAGCTCGCGCAGATCGTTGCGCACGTCCAGATCGGCCGGGATCTCGATCGTCCGGTCCTCGAAGGCGCTGCGGAACGGCGTCGCGTGCTCGCGCAGCCAGGCGTCGTTGGCGATCAGCTCGACGATCAGTTCCGGCCCGAACCGCTGCCGCGCCTCCTGGGCCAGCGCCATGCCGTTGCCGTTGGCATCGAGGATGCCGCCCAGGAACCGGCGCCGGTTCAACCGGTCGCAGATATGGAACAGCGCCTGCTTCTGCTGATCGTAGGGGCACTGCCGCAGCTCGACGATCAGGGGCACCCGGCGCGTCAGGTCCTGGTCGACATAGCCGACCGGGATCGACGAGCGGTCGACGCGCATGCCGAAATCCTCGCCGATCGCCGTGGGCAGATCGGGCAGCGCCTCTAGCGCCGGGTCGACCTCGCGCTCCAGCCAGGTCTGCATCTCCTCTCGGCGAAGCCGCTCCGGCCAGTCGACGAAATCCTCGGTCGGCGGCGTCCAGCGCGCGACCTTGAAGGCTGCGTTGCTGCACGCCTCGATCCAGGCCAGCGGCAGGGCGACGCCTTCGCCCTCGCGCGGCACCGCGTCCAGCTCCTCGCGCATCGCCTCGGTGCGCGTGCCATAGGAGCGGCGGACCCGCCGATACCATTCGTCCTTGCCCGTCGGCGTCGCCTTCCAGCCGCGCATCAGGCAGACGCGCTCGTACAGCCCGTTGGCGACCGCGTCGTCGAAGGTCGCGCGGTGGATCACGTAGTCGTACTTGCCGGAAAGGGTCTCCTCGATCAGCTCGGCGAACGGGTTGGTCTTGCCGTTATGCGTCGAGATGATCCGGATCACGCCGCCCCAGATCAGCAGCGCGTTGCAGGCGTCGATCACCGCCCGGACGTTCGGGTGGAAGGCCGCCTCGTCGATGACGACGCGGCCCTGCAGGCCGCGGATGTTGGCCGGCCGGCTGGACAAGGCGGCGATCTGGAAGCCGGAGGCGAAGCGGATTCGATAGGCGTTGATCGTGCGGCTGCTGCCGTCGTCGAGCGTGTCCTCGAACAGGAACTCCTCGATCGTCAGCAGCTCCTTCGCCACCGTCTGGGCGAACCGGGCGCAGACGGCGATGAATTCCAGGCCCTTGTCCTTGGTGTCGCCGATGTACCACGTGGTGTCGCCCCCGGCGCTGCGCTTGGCCGCGGCGATCAGCGTGCTGTCCAGCGCCTCGGCGAAGGTAAAGCCGGTCCGCCGGCCCTTCACGGCGATCTTCAGCGGCGACTGATCCTCGACCCAGTCCCGTTGGTGCGCCATCAAGACGCCCTTGGCGAGCGGGTCGAAGCCCTCCGGCGGCAGGGCGCCAGGCGCGATCAGGTCGACCGCCGAGAGCGGCGGCGCGTCGTCTTCGGCGATCGGCGCGCCGGCGCTCACGCCGCACCCGCGCTCCGCACGCCGAGAAAGTCGCGGCGCAGCTGGGCGACGCGCTCGGCCGACAGCCCCTTCTCGCCGGCGTCGGCGGCTTCCTGCTCGACGGTCTCCAGC
>JABDIP010000380.1 GCA_013003675.1 Inquilinus sp. | reverse complement strand
GTGGTCGAGTGTGAAATCGACCCGGCCGGACTGGGTCGCCGAGGGCAAAATCAACCTGCTGCTGCAGATATCCACCGCCAAGCACCCCGACCTGCCGGACGTGCCCCTGATCATGGATTTCGCCCAGAGCGACGACGAGCGCGACCTGCTGCGTCTGGCCTTCGCCCGCCAGGCCCTCGGACGGCCCTTCGTGGCGCCGCCGAGCATTCCGGCCGACCGCGTCGCGGCGTTGCGCGCGGCGTTCATGGCGACGATGAACGATCCGGAGTTCCTCGCCGAGGCGGCCCAGGCCGATCTGGAAGTCACGCCGATCTCCGGCGAGGAGGTGCAGCAACTCGTGGTCGACAGCTACAAGACCGACCCGGCTGTCGTCGATCGGATCAAGGAGATCCTGAACTGATCTGAGGATCGGTGGGCCGCGTCGGCCCATTGCCCGGAAGGAAACATGCGACGGCCGCCCGCGAGGGCGGCCGTCCTGCATTATAGTGGATCGGAGGCTGGTTCACGCATCACACCGTTCCGGTGAGATGCGATCAGGCTCTATGGCATCAAGCGGCGGTATTCCCCGATCGCGACGGTCGTCTCGTCGAAGATCGTCCGGTTGAGACGGGCGGCCTCGGCGATCTGTTCCGGCGTCAGGGAGCCGCCGTCGATCACGCGGCGCATCAGCGGCTCCAGATCCTCCTGCCAGGCAATCTGCAGCCGGCGCAGGCGTGAGCGCAGAGCGTCGGTCGGCGCCGGCAGCAGCAGCAGATCGACATCGCCGTCGACCAAGCCGTTCAGCCGGCGCTCGAAATCGGCGATGCTCTCGATCAATTGGCGCCGGTAGCGGTCGGCCTGCAGGCCGTGGACGATCATCAGGAACTCGTTGGAAATCCGTTGCGACAGGAGGCGGGCATTGCCGGTCTCATCGATCGCCACGTTGACCATCGACGCCATCTGGCTGGCCTTGGCCTCGCCGGCATAGAATTCCACGGCGTCGGCGATGCCGTCGCGAATGCGCTGGCCCTGGCCGGCAATGTCCAGCAATTCTTCGTCGGTGAATGATGTTCGTGCCTGGCCGGATCGCAGGATGGCGTCGGTCCGCGTCCAGAGATCCAGGGCGCTTTCCAAGCCATCCAGGGTCTGTGGATCGACCGCCTCCGGCAGTCCCAATGCCGGGTCTCCGTCACGCAGCGCCTTCAGATTTCGGTCGAAATCGACGCGCGCCGAGCGCAGATGAGACGACCGCAGATCGGCGTCGATGCTCATCGTCATGAGCAGCGCGTCGTTTGTCATCTGCAGGGTCGCGATTTGCTGGACCCGGGCGATTTCGATCACCCGGTGATAGTCGATTCGCTGGGCCGCGGCCGGCGCCGCCGCCACCGTCAGGAACACGGCAACTGACACACCAAGATTGCCGGCGTATCGAAGCATCAAAGCCCCCAGGAACTCAACTCGACGATGACGTGAGCCGCCTACGTGACGCCCACGGCAACTCAATGCCGCATTGCCCGTCCTCATTGGCGCCGGGCGGTGCAACAACCGATCCATTCCGCTATTTGTGCCGAAAATTGCTTTAAGATTGTCTAAATAGCGAAAACTTTCGCTGAACCCTTGGCTCGGGCCGGTCTTCTCACGGCCAGGTCCATCTGGCCATCGACGCCAGGGCGGCCGGCAGGGACACCGTCGACAATAGCCACTCGGTGCTGACGGTCAGGGCGAGGGCGCCGACCACCGAGACGCCAATGCCGCTCAGCACCCAAAAACCGAACAACTCGTGGTCGCGATTGATCAGCCACGAGAAGAGCGCGCGGAACACCACCGACAGCCTCTGGATCGGCACCACCACCGAGACCGGGGCCACCGCCAGCGCCATATAGCGGAACACCTGCGACAGGAACACCAAGAGGCCGGAAGCCAGGAACCAGCGTGCCGCCACGCCGTCCGGCGCGCGGACATGGGCCGCCTTGCCGGGCAGCAGCAGGATGGCGGCGAGCACCAGCGTCGCCGCGCCGTATGAGATCGTGCCGCCGGCCAGGCTGGCGCCCAGCCCGCCATCCTCGAGACCGAGCCGGATGAAGAGCGGGCTGACGCCATAGCCGACCGCGCAGAGCAGCGAGTAGGCATAGCCCTCGGCCAGGTCGGGCACGAACCCGGACGGTGTCGACCGGCGCCGCCCCCGGCCGCGAAGCATGATCATCGGCCCGGCGACGATCAGCACGATGCCGACGATCCTCAGCGGCGTCAGCGTCTCGCCCAGAAACGCCAGCGCCAGGACCAGGGATACCAGCACGCTGGCCTGTTGCACCGGCCCCGACAGATTGGCGCCCATGGCCCGGGTGGCGCGGTAATTGCCGTAGCGGCCGATCACGAAATGCACCACGCCGGCGGCGGCCAGCCAGCCGATTCCGGCGGCGGAGAAATCGCCAATGGCGGACAACGCGCCGGCCGCCAGTGCCACGAGCGCGAACAGCACCGCCCCCAACGGGACGGTGATCGACAGCGCCTGCAGCACGGAGCCGCTGAGAACGCCGCGCCGGATCGCCGCGTTGTTGAGGCCGAAGGTCGCTGCCGAGAGCAGCGCGAGGAGCGCCCCTAGCATTGCCTACGCCTAGGGCCGGGCCGGCCGGGGCCGTCCTGCCGGAACAGGCTCCTACCCCCCGGCCGGAGTCTCGCCGCGCAGATAGGCGCGGACCCGCGCCGGGGTCAGGTCGAGGCCGGAACGGAATTCCGGCGCATCCTCGATCTGCTCCAGATCGTTCAGGCCGCACTGCTTGAAGATGCGGTTGATCGCCGAGATCAGCCGTGCCGGCCGGGCCGGGTCGGCGTTGAAATGCTGGTGGATGGTGTTCGGCGGCACATAGATCACGTCGCCGGCCTCCCAGTCGAAGCGCTTGACCTCGTCCTCGGGCGTCCAGTGGAAATCGTCGGTGATTTCGACGACGCAGTCCTGGTGCAGATCGTAGCCGCGGCCTTCCAGCACGTAGAGGCATTCCTCGGCTAGGTGGCGGTGCTTGCCGGAGCGGCTGCCCGGCGGGATGATCTGCATGTAGGCGTCGACCGTCTCCATGCGGGTGTTCATCGCCTCGTTGAGCAGGTGCTTCAACAGGCCCTGTCGCGCCATCTCCCACGGCATCTCGGTCGGCGGCACGACCTTCTTGCGGCGCGCGTTGCGAGCCGGCGCCGCGCCGGCATCGTCGAGAAGCTGCTGATAGAGGTCGCTGTTGAGCGCGCCGTCGACCCAGGCGCCCGCTTCGCCCCAGGCCATGGTCAGTAGCCTCCCTCGGGGTGGTTCAAATCCTCCTCCGCCTCGCGCACCTCATAGCCCTCGCCTTCCGGCGTCGGCTCGGTCGGCCGCGGTTCCACCTGCTTCTGGAACAGCATGTTCATGAACAGGTACATCGGCTTGGTCTTGATCACCAGGGCGCGCGCCGGGCGTTCAGGGTCGCCGTTGAAATGCTGGTGCACGCAGTTGTTCGGCACCACGACCACGTCGCCGGCCTGCCAGTCGTAGCGCACGCCGTCGTGGATCTCGTAGCCGTGGCCGTCGAGGATGTAGAACGCCGCCTCGTTGACGTGACCGTGCTTCTGCGACTTGCCGCCCGGCCCGTATTCCTCGAGATGCAGATGGAAGGTCTGGGTGATGCCGTCCTTCGGCTCGACATAGTGGCGGCTATAGGCCTGCGGCCCGTCGACGAACTTCAGATCCTTCGCCTTGCGCACCCGCGGCATCGCGCGCAGCCGCTCCAACTCCTCGGTCAGATTGTAGGCGCCCTGGATCGAGCGGACGAAGATACGGTCCTTCTTGGCGTGGTAGTAGGCTTTCGGCGCCTCGGCGGCGGGTGCCTCGGCGTCGATCGCAGTGGCCGTCGGTTTCACGGGGGCGGGCCCTCCTGCCGGGTGCGTCCGGGGAGGACGAGTTTAGACGGCGGCGCCCCGCCCATTCAAGAACGACGTTCCGTATACAGAAACGCCATTCCGTTTCCAGGGGCAGGCCCCTAGCAATCGAGGGGCGGCGAGGGCAGGCCGCGGGCGCGCTTGAAGGCGCGGATGGCGGAGTCCACGGCCTCGCAGACCGGCAGCGTCAGCCCCGCCGCCGCCGCCTCGGCGCGGACGATGGCGAGGTCCTTTTCGGCCCAGAAGGCCGGGCGTTCGTCGGCCCGGGTCGTCAACGCCCAATTGGCGCCACTGCCGAACCCGAGGGCGGCGCGCAGGGCCTCGCGGTCGACGCCGAGCGCCTCGCCGAGTTCGAGTCCTTCGACGCTCGCCGTCATGCAGGCCCAGAGCAGCATGTTGTTGACCGCCTTGGCGGCCTGCCCGGCGCCGAGGCCGCCAAGCAGGAAGACGTGCTCGGCGAGGACGTCCAGCGCCGGACGACAGCGCGCCAGGACCGCGGCGTCGCCGCCGGCATAGACCAGCAGGCTGCCGTCCCGCGCCGCCTGTTCGCCACGCGCCAGCGGCGCGTCGAGCAGGTCGACGCCGCGGCCGGCGCAGCGGTCGGCCAGGCCGGTCACGAAGGACGGCGCCACCGTCGAACAGATGGCGACGATCGAGCCCGGGTGGTCCCCGGCCAGCACGCCATCGTCCGCCAGCAGCGCCGCCGCGACCTGGGACTCCGACCCGACGAGGATCAGCACCAGATCGCTCGACCGGGCCAGATCGGCCGGCGTCGCGGCAATGCCGATGCCCGCCGCCCGTGCCGCGGCGACGGCCGCCGAATCGGTGTCGCAGCCGGCGATCGTGACGCCGGCGGCGGCCAGGCGGCGGGCCATCGGCAGCCCCATGCGGCCGAGCCCGACGATTCCGACACGCGGCAAGGGCTCATCGGCCATCGGTCGTCTCCTTCGATATTCTGCGGCGTTCCGCGCGATCGCGGCGGCCCTGCGCAGCAGGCTTGATCGACACCGCGTCCCAATGTGGAATGGCGTTCCTGCAAGCGGGACAAGTTCTCCGCCGCCCGACCCGGGTGGCGGTGCCTGCGATCATAGGCAATGAGCCGGCCGCCGGCCGCCGAAAACGAACAAGGGGCAAGGGGCGACATGGACATCGGCATGCTCGATGCCGCCGGGCAGGCGTTCGTGGCGATGATGGAACCGTCGCGGCTGCTGTTCCTCTTCGCCGGCGTCCTGCTGGGGCTGGTGATCGGCATCATCCCCGGCGTCGGCGGCGTCGCCGGCATGGCGCTGCTGCTGCCGTTCACCTTCGGCATGGATGCCTATGCCGCCTTTGCCTTCCTGCTCGGGCTGGGGGCGGTGACCTCGACCTCCGATACCATCCCGGCGGTGCTGTTCGGCGTGCCCGGCACCTCCGCCTCGCAGGCGACGGTAATCGACGGCCATGCCATGGCGGTACGGGGCGAGGCGGGACGGGCGCTCAGCGCCGCCTATGTCTCGTCCCTGTTGGGCGGCCTGTTCGGCGCGCTGCTGTTGGGACTGACCATCCCAGCGCTGCGGCCGATCATCCTCTATCTGGGCTCGCCGGAGCTGCTGGCCTGCGCCGTCTTCGGCATCTCGATGGTGGCGGTGCTGTCCGGCAGCGCCCCGCTGCGCGGCCTGGCGGCGGCGGGGATCGGCATCCTGCTGTCGATGATCGGCGGCGATCCGCAGACCGGCACCCTGCGCTGGACCATGGACAGCCTCTACCTCTATGACGGACTGCCGCTGCTGCCGGTGGCACTGGGCATCTTCGCCCTGCCGGAGTTGTGCGACCTCGCCATCCGCCGCACCGCGATCGCCGACAAGACGCGCTACAATTTGCGGGCCGGCATGGCGCACGGCGCCCGCGATGCGTTCCGAAACTGGTGGCTGGTGCTTCGTTGCGGCGGCCTCGGGGCGGCGATCGGCGCCATACCGGGCCTCGGCTCGGCGGTGGTGGATTGGTTCGCCTATGGCCACGCCATCCGCACCGTTCCGGATGCCGCGACGACCTTCGGCAAGGGCGACGTGCGCGGCGTAATCGCGCCGGAAGCCGCCAACAACGCCAAGGAGGGCGGCGCCCTGGTGCCGACCATCGCCTTCGGCGTGCCGGGCAGCGCCAGCATGGCGATTCTGCTCGGCGCCTTCCTGATCCATGGCCTGCAGCCCGGGCCGCGCATGCTGACCGAGCACCTGGATGTCACCTACGCCATGGTCTGGAGCATCGCCCTGGCCAATATCCTCGGCGCCGGCCTGTGCTTCCTGTTCAGCGGCTGGTTCGCCAAGCTGGCGACCCTGCGCTACACGCTGATCCTGCCGGCGGTGCTGAGCGTGCTCTATGTCGGCGCCTTCCAGGGCTCGCGCGATTGGGGCGACCTCTATGCCCTGCTGTTCTTCGGCGTGCTCGGCTGGACCATGAAGCAGCTCCGTTGGCCGCGGCCGCCGCTGATCCTCGGCTTCGTGCTCGGCGCCATCATCGAGCGCTACATGTTCATCTCGGTCGCCCGCTACGATTTCGACTGGCTGACCCGCCCGGTGGTGGTCGTGCTGCTAGCGCTGTCGGCGATCGGCCTTGCCCGGCCGCTGATCGGCGAGGCGGTCGCCCGCCACCGGGCGACCCGCACCGGGCCGCTGCTCGGCCGCCCCACCCTGCGCCCGTCGGACCTGATCTACGCCGTCCTGCTGGTCACCGTCGGCGGCCTGCTGATTCAGGCCGGCGGCTGGGAGTTCGAGGCGCGCATGGTGCCGGTCGTGGTCGGCTGGGTCACCCTGGCGGCGCTGGCCCTCGGGCTGCTGAACCAGATCTTCCGCCGCTCGCTGGCGATGCCGGCGGCAGGTGGCGGGCGGGGCCGGGAAACCATCCACATGGATCTGAAGGCCGACCACGCCGCGCTCGGTACCCGCCGGGTGCTGGCCCGCGCCGGGCTGTTCTTCGGCTGGCTGGTCGCCTTCATGGCGTCGATGGCGGCGATCGGGCTGATGCCGACGGCGGTGCTGTTCGTCGTCGCCTATATGCGGCTGGAGGCGCGCGAGCCGTGGCGCCTGGTGCTGCCGCAGGCGGTTGTGCTGATCGCCTTCATCTACGCCGTTTTCGACCGGTTCCTGGCCATCCCCTGGCCGGCGACGTTGCTCGGCCGGCTGGTCCCGGCGCTCAAGGTGATCCCCTCGATCTGAGCCGGGATTCCGCCATTCTATGGGCGTTCCGCTATATGGAACGGCGTACCATTGACGAAATCAGGGGAGCGGCGTACCGTTCCCACGGGCTGTCGACAGCCGGGAGAGAGACCACGCATGGCGAACGAGAGCGGCAAGCCGGGGGGGATCGGCCACAACATCGGCGACGGTGCGAAGGAAGAGGTGGTCTGGGAGCGCTGGTCGAAGAAGCGCACCTTCGTTCGCGCCCTCGAGGGCACCTATGGCGAGCTGATGGCCGAGCTGTTCTCGCAGCCGCGGGTCTATCGCACCAGCGACATGAAGTGGAAGGGCGGGCCGCAGAATTTCGGCAAGAAGGTCATCAATCCGCAGGCGACCAGGGTCGCCCAGTCGATCGAGACCCATGTCGACGTATACGCCCCCGGCGGCCACGGCCAGAAGCACGGCCACATGAACAGCGCCGTGTTCTTCGTGCTGAAGGGCAAGGGCCACGACGTCCACGACACCCGGCGCATCGACTGGGAGGCCGGCGACGCGCTGATCGTCGAGAATGGCTGCGTCCACCAGCACTTCTCCGACGATCCCGACGACGAGACCATCGTCCTGATCATGAAGGCGAAGCCGCTGTTCCTCTTCATGCACCTGATCTTCCAGAAGATGGTCGAGTACCCGCCGACCGAGCCGGTGCCGGGCCATGAAGACTATCAGCCGCCGGCCGCGCTGTAGGGTCGAGAGCGAAGACCCAGCCGCAGGGACGAGACCGAGACGATGACCGACAGACCCGCCTTCGCCGACGACACCGAGCGCCAGCGCGCCCGCTCCGGCGACACCTATGTCGACTTCCATGCCGAGGCGCTGAAGGCGTCGCAGATGTTCCGCGAGGAATACCGCGACCGGATGAACGTGGTGAAGTGGCACGAGATGCCGATGGAGCGGTCGGCCGACGGGCTGATCAAGCACATCGTCAACGAGCGCATGGACACCAAGGAATGCTGCATCGACATCTACATGCAGTTCATTCCGCCGGGCGGCGCCACCGGCACCAGCCGGCACCTGTCGGAGGAGGTCGCCTTCGTGGTCGAGGGCACCGGCTACGATCTGCACTACGACGTGCGCTTCGACTGCAAGGACGAGTTCGTCTGGGAGTGGGAGACGACGCCGAAGAAGTTCGAATGGGGCCCCGGCGACTTCCTCTACATCCCGCCCTATTGCGCCCATAAGCGGTTCAACGCCGGCGCCGACACCGAGGCGCGGGTGATCGTGGTCAACAGCCGCCTGATGCGGGCGATCGGCTTCGACTGGTTCGACCAGCTCGAACCGGCCGAGGGTTTCGAGGAATTCTGGGTGCCGCCGGCCGACTGATCGTCGCGGCGCGCCCGGCGCGTTACCGGATGCCGCGGCGGAGAACCGTGGCCTGGCAAAGGAAACGGGAGGATGCGATGAGGATGCGTTGGACGGCGG
>JABDIP010000354.1 GCA_013003675.1 Inquilinus sp. | reverse complement strand
GCGTAGCGGTGGGAGGGTGAGGGGGGCAGCCGGCACGATGCCCCCTACTCCGCCAGCGCCATCGCCACCGCGGCGCGGTCCAATCCGGCGAGGCCGATCACCACCAGGCGGGTCGACCGGGTTTCGCCGTCGCGCCAGTCGCGGTCGAAATAGCTGTCGAGCCGGCCGCCGACCCCCTGCAGCACCAGCCGCATGGTCTTGCCCGGCACCGCGACGAAGCCCTTCACCCGCAGGATGTCGTGGCCCTCGATGGCGCCGCGCAGCCGGTCGAGCAGCCGGTCCGGCGCCGCCGTCTCGCCGAGTTCGAAGACATGGCTGACGAAATCGTCATGGTCGTGATCGTCCTCGCCGTCATGGTGCGACGGCCGGCTGTCCAGATCGCCCTCCGCGCCGGCGCCCAGGCCGAGCAGCACCGCCGGGTCGAGCGCGCCCTGGCTGGCCCGCACCAGCCGCACGCCGGGCCGCAGCTCGTCGGCGATGTCGGCCGCCACCGCCACCAGTCCGGTCTCGTCGAGCAGATCCGCCTTGTTCAGCACCACCAGATCGGCGCAGTTGAGCTGGTCGTGGAACAGCTCCTCCAGCGGGCTGTCATGGTCGAGGGCATCGTCGGCCCGGCGCTGCGCCTGCACCGCCTCGGGATCGGCGGCGAAGCGGCCGGCCGCCACCGCCGGCCCGTCGACCACCGCGACCACCCCGTCGACCGTCACCCGGGTGCGGATCGCCGGCCAGTTGAAGGCGCGGATCAGCGGCTTGGGCAGGGCGAGGCCGCTGGTCTCGATGACGATGTGGTCGGGCGGAAGCGGCCGGTCGAGCAGCGCCTCCAGGGTCGGCACGAAATCGTCGGCGACGGTGCAGCAGATGCAGCCATTGGCCAGCTCGACGATGTCGTCCTCGCCGCAGCTCTCGATGCCGCAGCCCTTCAGGATCTCGCCATCGACGCCGACATCGCCGAATTCGTTGACGATCAGCGCCAGCCGCTTGCCGTCGGCGCGGGCCAGCAGCGAGCGGATCAGGCTGGTCTTGCCGGCGCCGAGAAAGCCGGTGACGACGGTCGCGGGAACCTTGCCGTGCGACGGCATGTCAGTGCTCCGTTGTGGGCGGTGATTTCAGGATCAGCGGCAGGCCGGCGGCCATGAACACGACGCCCGGCACCATGGCGGCGACCGCCTGGTTCAGCCGTCCGGCATTGTCACGAAAGGCGCGGGCCAGCGGATTGTCGGGCACGATGCCCTGGCCGACCTCGTTCGACACCAGCACCACCGGACCCGCCAGGGTGGGCAGCGCGGCGGCCAGATCGGCGATCTCGCGGTCGATGTCGCGCTCGGCCGCCATCAGATTGGACAGCCACAGGGTCAGGCAATCGACCAGCACCGTTCGGCCGGGACCGGCCAGCCGCCGCACGGTCTCGACCAGGGCCAGCGGTTCCTCCACCGTCGCCCAGCGCGGCCCGCGCCGCTCGCGATGGCGGGCGATGCGCTCGGCCATTTCGGCATCGCCGGCGGTTGCGGTGGCGAGATAGAGAAAAGCGCCGGCGCGGCTCTCGACCAGCGCCTCGGCGTAGCCGCTCTTGCCGGATCGGGCGCCGCCGAGCACCAGCGTCGAGCCGGTCAGAATCGGTTGCGGCGTCATGGCCGGCACCCGCCGGATGGAATCGGCGACATGGGGACCCCCCGGGCCTCCTGGCCCTGCCCATGCCCAAGACGGCCGGGGTGCGCGCACGGCACCCGACTACCGCCGGTTCACCCCGACCGGCGGGGCCGCCAAAAGGCGGGGTGCGGCGGCAGGTCTCCTGGCTCGCGGGTCGTCACCGCCGTTCCGGCCTTCCCGGGTCGCCCCAGTGGCCCTGCTCGAACGGCGGCTCGCCGCTTACAGTTGCGGGGACAGCCGCGGCGTTGGGCGGTTTCGCCTGCACCGCGTTCCCTCTTCATCCCGGATCGGGAACCGTCGCGGCGGCGACACTACCGCGTCGCGTGGCCCGGCGACAATCCCCATCGCTACCTCCGGCGGTCAGCCGGCGCCTTCGGTCTCGATCTTCAGCGGCTCGCCGCAATGCTTGCAGTGCACCGCGTCCATCTCGTGCCGTGTGAGGCCGCATTCGGGACAGGTGTGGCGGATCTTCTGCGGCCGGAAGATCGCCTGGGCCAGGCGCAGGAACAGCGCGACGCCGACCACCATGATCAGCACCGCCAGCAGCCGCCCCACGGTGCCGGTCAGCGTGATGTCGCCAAAACCGGTGGTGGTCAGCGTCGACACGGTGAAATAGAGCGCGTCGACATAGCTCTCGATGTTCGGGTTGTCGCGGAACTGCAGCACGAAGACCAGCGCCGTCACCAGGAAGATGAAGACGCCGAGGTTGACCGAACTGACGATCACCTCCTCATGGCGGCGGAACAGCACCGTGTCGCGCCGCAAATCGCGCAGCACGTGATAGGAATGCAACAGCCGCAGCGCCCTCAATACCCGCAGGAAGGCCAGGTTCTGGGCGACGAATGGGGCCAGCGCCAGCGACAGGATGACCAGGATGTCGGCGACCGTATAGATCTGCCGCAGCATGCGCGGTTTGTCAGGCGCGATCCACAACCGGGCCACGAAATCGGCCAGGATGACCGACCCGATCACCATGTCCGCCAGCAGGACCGCCGGCGTCGGCGTCAACGCCGTGGTTGAGATGAAGAAGCCGATGGTGCCGATATCGAAGCACATCAGCGCATAGCGGAAATACGCCGCGTTCCGGCTGCGGCCGGTGTAGAGGAGCTCGATCGTCTTCTTCACGCGCGACTCGGACATGGCGGCCCCTCGGTTGCTCCGGCCCCATGGATACCACGCGGCACGACCGACCAAGACACAAGCACGCAGTCGAAACGGACACCGGAGCCGACCCGGGCCGGCCAGGAACGCCTGGCCGAAGGTTCAGCCGGGCCGGCTAGAGCACGATGAGATTAGGTCAAACGACCTAATCTCTGAATCGTCCTCTACAACATTTGAGTAGGGTGGGATTCAGATTTGAAGTCGAATCGACTTCAAATCATCCCGCTCTACCGCCGGGCGACGGTGGGCCCGACGATCTCTGCCAGTTCCTTGGTCACGCTACGGGAATCGATCCCCGGAATGCCGAGCGCGTCGAGTTCGGCCAGCGCGGTGCGGAAGTCGTCGCGCACATAGGTCCGGGTGCCCCGCTCGCCGTCATGCTCGAAGACGATGGTGCCGATATAGACCGCCGTGGCGCCGGCCGGAACGCCGATCCGCACATTCTCGACCAGTGTCACCTGCTCGCTGTGCATGGCCCGGCAGCCGCCGGTCGGCCCGATCGCCTGGACAGAGCAATAGGCGGTGATCGGATAGCTGCCCATGCGCAGATACCGGCTGCCCGGCGGCATCGGCAGGAAGGAGGAGGCGTTGTATTCGGCCATCAGGAACGCCTCCGGCACCATCGGGATCAACGCGTCCATGTCGACCGGCTCGGAGAGGTCTTCGGTCACCGCAAAGGTGATGTTCTGCTTCGAATCCAGCGGGTCGAGATAGGCCAGCACGCCCTGCTGCACCGGCGGATCGAGGACGAAACGGCCGATCACCAGCACCTCGCCCGGCGCCGGCGTCTGCCCGGCGGCGACCGATCGGTATTTCGGTGCCGAGTACATCGCCGCGATGCTGGCGCAACCGGCGAGAAGGACGACGAGAATGAGCGGCAGAACGGCCCGGATGTTCGGTCGGCGCATGGGTCGGGTTCTCCATGGATCGGACGGGTTTCGAAATCGGCTCGATGCTCTCGATCTCCGCCGAGCGGAACGGATCGCCGTACCCTCCGCGATCGTGGTTAAGATCCGCTTAGCGGCCCGCCGCCCGGCAATGCTCGAAAGAGGGAACGCCGCCGTTTCTCATGCGCAATGCTCGCCGCGTTGAAGCAAAGGGAAGACAAAGGGCTGTGTTCCCATGCCGTCTCTTGCCTGTTGGCAAGAGACGGCCCGTAAGGCCGTCATCCCGAGGTCAGTTCATCGTTGCCGAGATCGGGCTACGGCGCCATCGCCTGCCGACCCGAAGGGCGCCTGCCGGATCAGCGGATCACGCGGGCGGCGGCGTCGCCCAGTTTCGCGGTCCGCTCCGAGGCGCCGGGATAGCCCTGGGCGCGCCAGAAGACGAAGCCACCCACCAGGCCGCCCATGATGAAGGCCACGTGCTGGAGCTTCCAATCCCCGGAAATGAGCATGACGCAGCCCAGCAATCCGCCGATCGCGATATCGGCAAAGCCGCGCGGGACTCGAAAATGGACCGCCAGCTTCGCCAGGACCCATGCCGGCGGGAGCACCAACGGCACGAGCATCTGAAGCGCCAGCGCCGACGCTATATAGTGCATGATCTTGAAATCGCCGAGGCCGAAGCCCCCGCCGTAGAAAAGCCCGGTGAAGCCGATCGACATGGCCATCGCCGTGATGCACGCCTTGATGAAGGGCCAGACCAAGGGCGGCGGCGGCTCGGGCGGGGTGTAGGCGTGGCCGAGCAATTCCTCGTCGCTTTGATCGACATGGCGATGGAAGTCCGGCTCGGGCGGTGTCGAAATCGGGTCCGGTGTGGTCATGCCGCTGCCCTCTCGATGCCGGTAATCCAATCATCAAACGGGCAAGGCTTTAATTTTCGCTGAAGGACGGCGCCACCGAATGACCGAGGGCGAAGCCGCGAAACCCAGGCCGTGCCGGTCACTGCTTCATTCCCGGCGGGAAAATCGCGGCGACCCGGCGCCATACAGCGAACGGTCGCCAAGCCGGCGCCAACATGGTTGGATGGGATCGGCGAGCCAGACCTCGCCATCGCGTCGAGGCGCGCCCGGCGACGCTCGAACCGTCGCCGACACCAAGGCCGGGACCCCGGAACCGGCACCGATAAACGATGAGGGGGAAAGCCCATGTACAAGAAGATCATGGTGCCGGTCGACTTGACGCACATCGAGAAACTGCAGAAGGCGATCGACACGGCGACCGACCTCGCCAAGCACTACGGCCTCCCGGTCTGCTTCGTCGGGGTAACCGCCGAGCCGCCGACCGAGGTCGCGCACACGCCCGAGGAGTATGAGGAGAAGTTGCGCGCCTTCGGCGCCGCGCAGTCGGCGGCGCACGGCTTGGCGATCGAGACCGCGGCCTATCCGAGCCACGACCCCGCCGTCGAACTCAACAAGACGCTGATCAAGGCGGCCGAGGACAAGGGCGCCGATCTGATCGTCATGGCCTCGCACGTGCCCGGCCTCGCCGAGCACATGTTCACCTCCCACGCCGGCGCCGTCGCCTCGCACGCGAAGATTTCGGTGTTCGTGATCCGGTAGGGTTGGAGGCACCTTCGCACGAGGCGGATGCGGATGCGACCGTCGGTGTTTCGCCCCAAATCGGACCAAGCAAACGGCTTTTCATCGCGTCCGCGCCTAGCCAGGAAACGACATTAGCGTCCCCCTCGCACTCGACCATATTGACCTTTGCCTATTCAGCGCGGATCGCTTTGGCGCGGGCTTCCATCTCCTCTGCCTCGGCGTGTCGGCCGGTGGCTCGGTACAGTGATGCTAGGTTGCTAAGGCCAACGGCGACGTCGGGATGGTCGGTCCCCAGCGCAGCTTCGAGGATTTCCAGGGCGCGCTCAAATAGCGGCTCGGCCTCGGCGTAACGGCCGGTGGCTTGATAGAGCGATGCCAGGTTGTTGAGGCCACGGGCCACGCCGGGATGGTCGGGACCCAGTGCGGCCTCGCCGATCGCCAGGGCACGCTCAAATAGCGGCTCGGCCTCGGCGTAACGGCCGGTCGCACTGTAGATCTCCGCCAGATTGTTGAGGCCACGGGAGACGTTGGGATGGTCTGGCCCCAGCGTGGCCTCGTCGATCGCCAGGGCGCGCTCAAATAGCGGCTCGGCCTCGGCGTATCGGCCGGTTGCTAGGTGGAGCACTGCCAGGTTGTTGAGGCCCTCGGAGACGTCGGGATGGTCGGGGCCCAGTGCGGCCTCGCGAATCGCCAGGGAGCGCTCCAAGAGCGGCCCGGCCTCGGCGTATCGGCCGGTTGCTCGGTAGAGCAATGCCAGGCTGTTGAGGCTAGCGGCGACGTCGGGATGGTCGGCCCCCAGCGCGGACTCAAGAATCGCCAGGGCGCGCTCCAAGAGCGGCTCGGCCTCGGCGTACCGGCCGGTGGCCCGGTAGAGCAATGCCAGGTTGTTGAGGCGAATGGCGACGCCGGGATGGTCGGGACCCAGCGCGGCCTCGCCAATCGCCAGGGCGCGCTCGAATAGCGGCTCGGCCTCGGCATATCGGCCGGTGGCTCGGTAGAGCAATGCCAGGTTGTTGAGGCTTGCGGAGACGTTAGGATGGTCTGGCCCCAGTGCGGCCTCAATGATCGCCAGAGCACGCTCATAGAGCGGCTCGGCCTCGGCATAACGGCCGGTCGCTCTGTAGAGCTCCGCCAAATTGTTGAGGCCACGGGAGACGTCGGGGTGGTCGGGGCCCAGTGCGGCCTCATCGATCGCCAGGGCGCGCTCAAAAAGCGGCGCGGCCTCGGCGTACCGGCCGGTGGCTTTGTAGAGCAGTGCCAGATTGTTGAGGCGATTGGCCACGGCGGGATGGAAAGGCCCCAGCGTGGCCTCACCGATCTCCAGGGCGCGCTGATAGAGCGGCTCGGCCTCGGCGTATCGGCCGGTGGCTTTGTAGAGCATTGCCAAATTGTTGAGGCCGGTGGCGACGTTGGGATGGTCAGGCCCCAGCGCGGTCTCAAGAATCGCCAGGGCGCGCTCATAGAGCGGCTCGGCCTCGGCGTAGCGGCCCGTGGCTCGGTAGAGCCTCGCCAGGTTGTTGAGGCGAGTGGCGACGTCGGGATGGTCGGGACCCAGCGTGGCCTCGGCGATCGTCAGGGCACGCTCATAGAGCGGCTCGGCCTCAGCGTAGCGGCCGGTGGCTCGGTAGAGCTCCGCCAAATTGTTGAGGCCACGGGCGACGTCAGGATGATCGGGGCCCAGCGCGGCTTCGCCAATCGCCAGGGCACGCTCATAGAGCGGCTCGGCCTCGGCGTATCGGCCGGTGGTTTTGTAAAGCAATCCCAAGTCGTTGAGTAAGGGAGCCGTATTTGGGTGATCGACGCCGAATTCCTGCTCCCCGAGCACCAATGCCTTCTCGGCAAAGGTAACCGCCTCCTCGTAACGTCCCTGCTCGTAAAGCTCTAAGGCCCGACCATGTGCCGACCCAAGGGCGTCAGATTGGCTGAGGCCTGGCGGCGACCAAAGCAGCAACGCCAGCAGGGCGGCCAGCAACCATTTCGTCCGAGACCTGACCAATTCCCCAATCTCCTAAGGCGCGGCGCTGCGTTGTTCGGAAGGCAAGCACAAAGGGCTACAAGACTGCCGAATTCGCGCGCCAGACGGCAGGTTGAGGACCTAACCTAGCCGCCGACGAAGCCACGGCGACGCGTGTCGTAGTTCCGCATCTCTTTCCCGCGCAGGGTTTCCACGTCCTGTCTGGCGTCTAGGGGACCCCGCGTGGCACGACGGCGGGCCTCAACTTGCCGACCGTCGACTTGGGTATCGGACACGATAGCGATGCACTTGGCATGCGGCATTGACATGTCTCAGTGGGCGCCGGAGACGGCCAGCGATCCTCCAGGTATCACCGCACCTCATGGCGTCAAGACCCTAGGCTCGGCGTCAGCGCAGGGTCACAACCAGCCCAACGGGCTCCTATCCCGGCATGCCAGCTTCATGCCCTATAGGGGTCGATTCCGGCCGATTGGTCCGCTCTCGGCTGCTTTCCTGACCAATTTTCGAGCCGACTTGAACTGGAGCTCCTAGCCACAACCGGAAAACATCAGGAAAGGCTGGCAGGATATGAGCTGAAAGCCCCCGCGGTGTTATGCCCAGCCAGCCGCCCCGGTCACGAGCAATCGGCGCCCTCGAAATCTAGGAGCAATGTTGAGGTGATTATGGCGGGGTCAACATTCCTGGTTTGTTGGCAAGCCGCCTCCAGCCGTGAGACTCCTCCAGACATTCAACAACTGCTGCGTCACTTAGGCAGGATCGGTAAAGGCCCTCACGTCCAGTCACATATTGAGTTGGCTCCGGTGCCTTGCAGGCTGCTCGCCACTGTCCAACACTGTCGCTTTGTGTCTCGTCGCGCGCCAAAAAAACGAAGGCGCCAGGCACCGACTTGGATCGAAAGGCTAGCGCGTCGACAACCAACTCGGAGTCCAAAATTGTGCCGATCCGAGCTATCCGCAGCCGCTCATCAGCGCGGCTCGTTTCGCCCTGGCATACCTTAATCTGTTGTATCACGTCGCTGGAGGTCCGGTCTCCAGGCCCACTACCAGTCGGCGCGCACGAAGCCACGAAGATCAGTGCTGCAAAGAAGGCCGACGCCCGCATCTATACTGCTCCAATGGGCCGCTGACTTCCCAATTGATGTCCAGGGCGACCGCCCGATCTAATAGTTGACCCCTCGATGATCCTGAGCTTCTGGCAATTGCACTTTGATCGACCAACAGTCTAATGGTGCACGGGGTATGCCGCATTGACGTCGCTCAATGGACGACGGAAACGATGTGCAACTCTCTGCAAATCGGTGTGCCTCACAACGGCAAAGCTCACGGTTGAGAGTCGGCTTCGGGTCACCAGCGGCTTTGGGCACCCCTACGATGGCGGGTCCGCAGCCGGAGGTTGAGCCGAATTGGATCGAAAGCTGACGTCTAGGCATGAATGCCAGCTTGCTGCACAAATGCAGCAATGCTCTCGCAAGGCTGTTGGGAGCGGAAGAAGCTGATACTCTTTTCTTGGGGCGCAATGCTCGCCGCGTGAGGCCAGGCCCACGATGGAAGGCGGCCATACCGCCTTCGCCCCGCACTCCGCGCGACCGGCAGTCCCGCCCCTGGCCCTGACCGCCGGCCGCTGCCATCATCGGCGGCGATGGACGACTCGACCTCATCTCGCGACCGCTCGATCTTCCATGGCGGCGATCTGGCCTGGGCCGAGCGGCGGTTCGGGCGGCCGGCGGCCGGCTGGGTGGATCTGTCGACCGGGATCAACCCGTGGCCCTATCCGCTGCCAACCTTGCCGGCCGAGGCCTGGGCGCGGCTGCCCGACGCGGCGGCGCTGGGCGCGCTGGAGGCGGCCGCCGCCGGGTGCTACGGCGCGCCGTCGCCCGAGCATATCGCCGCCGCGCCGGGCACCCAGGCGCTGATCCGGCTGCTGCCGCGCCTCCGGCCGCCGGGGCGGGTCGCCGTGGTCGGGCCGACCTATGCCGAGCACGCCGCCGGCTGGCGCGATGCCGGGCACCGGGTGGTCGACGCGGCCGACCCTCTCGACGCGGAGGCGGCAGCGGCCGATCCGGTCGCGGCGGCGACCGGGACCGACATCGTCGTCGTCACCAACCCGAACAATCCGGACGGCCGCACCCACGCGCCCGAGGCGCTTCTGGCGGCGGCGGAAGCGCTGGCGGCGCGCGGCAGGCTGCTGCTGGTCGACGAGGCCTTCGCCGATGTGGCGCCGGAGGTGAGCCTGGCGCCGCATTGCGGCCGGCCGGGCCTGGTCGTGCTGCGCTCGTTCGGAAAGTTCTTCGGCCTCGCCGGGCTCCGGCTCGGTTTCGCCCTGGCCGAGCCGGCGCTGGCGGCGACGATCCGCGCCGCGCTGGGTCCCTGGCCGGTGGCCGGTCCCGCCATCGCCGTCGCCCGCACCGCGCTTGCCGACCGCGCCTGGATCGCCGGCACAAGGGCCCGCCTCGCCGAGGCGGCGGCCGAACTGCGCGCGACGCTGGCGGCCGCGGGCCTCGCCATCGTCGGCGGCACCGACC
>JABDIP010000349.1 GCA_013003675.1 Inquilinus sp. | reverse complement strand
GCCACCGGCCGCCGCCGCGGCGCGGCCGGTGGCGGCCGCCTCAGCCGGGGAGGCCGGCATCGCCGTCCCTCCGGCGGACGCGTCCAGCGTGGCCCGGTCGGTTCCGTCCAAGGTCGTTCGGCACAGTCTGCACGACCGATCTCGCCTTTCCCGCGCGTCGCGGCATGCGCGCGCGAGCGGCATTGTGGAAGACCGCGAATAAATCCGTCAATTGGATTTAATCCAGGCGCGTCCGCCGGCCACCTTGCGGTCCGGTGTCCATGGGGCTATCTCTCGCGGGCCAGACGGTCGGATGGCCGCCCTTCGCCGTTTCGGCGGCGCGGGGAGGAAAGTCCGGGCTCCACGGAGACACGGTGCCGGGTAACGCCCGGCGGGGGCGACCCCAGGGAAAGTGCCACAGAAAGCAAACCGCCCCGCCGCCGGTTCGCCGGTCGCAGGGTAAGGGTGAAAGGGTGCGGTAAGAGCGCACCGCGTCCTCGGCAACGCGGACGGCATGGTAAACCCCACCGGGAGCAAGACCGAATAGGGACGGCTATGGCGTTGGGGCAACCCGGCGGCCATGACGGGTGTTTTCGCCCGCCGTCCGGGTTGGTCGCGCGAGGCGTCCGGTAACGGACGTCCCAGACGAATGGCCATCCATCGGCCCTCGGGCCGAGGACAGAACCCGGCTTACAGACCGTCTGGCCCGATTTCCCGGCGCGCCGGTGCGACGGCACCCGTCCCACGATTCCCCATTCGCGAGTCGCCGCCCGACGACCGCCGGCATGCCGATTCGGCGACCGGAGAACGATCGATCGAGGGGGAACGGAGAATGAACAAACCTCTACTCATAGATGAGGTATGGTTAACATTTGGATAACAGAGAGGGAATTTGAGCAGAATTCGCCAACGTTCACCCGATTCATGAGAAGGCGCGGAATTTTCTTTTGAATTCAAGCCGATTACTGTGATTCCCGTTGACGGCCCATAAAATCCCATGATATCCCATCTTCTCCCAAGCCGCATGGGATGTGGTCGCCCCCACCTGCGCGTTTGGTGGGACGGCAATTGTCGAGGGCGTCGGACCTACCGCCGCCCCTCCTGGGAGACCGATGGCCCTTTTCACGTCGACATACGTCAACAAGGTGGACCGGAAGGGACGCGTCAGCGTGCCGGCCGGGTTCCGCGCCGCGCTCGACGCGGCCGGGGCCGGCCTTGTCTACGTGAAGCCGAACCACGGCCTGGGCGCGGTCGACGGGCTGAGCGAGGCGTGGATGGAGCAGATCCAGACCCGCATCGACGAGTTGGACATCTATTCCGAGGAGCGCGTCGCCCTCGAGACCCGCGAATTCGCCGAGACGACGCGGCTGCCGCTCGACCCCGAGGGCCGGATGATCCTGCCCAAGGAGCTGATGGCGACCGCCGGCATCACCGATCAGGCGACCTTTGTCGGCCTCGGCCGCTACTTCCAGGTCTGGGAGCCGGCGCGCTTCGAGGAGCACAAGAAGCGCCAGGTCGCCGCGGCCGAAACATTGACCCTGCCGAAACCGGGCGGACGGGTTGGAGGTGGGACATGACCGGCGCGCTTCCGAACGGGCCCCGCGCCGACGCCGGTCATGCTCCTGTCCTGCTGGCCGAAGTCGTGGCGGCGATCGCGCCGGGCGACGGCGACCTGATCGTCGACGCCACCTTCGGCCGCGGTGGCTATGCCCGCGCCTTCCTGGCGGCCGCCGACTGCCGGGTGATCGGCATCGACCGCGACCCGGCGGCGATCGAGCACGGCGCCGAGATGGCCCGCGCCAGCAGCGGGCGGCTGTCGGTGGTCGAGGGCCGCTTCGGCGAGATCGACCGGCTGGTCGACGGGCCGGTCGACGCCGTCGCCTTCGATGTCGGCGTCTCGTCGCCGCAGATCGACGACCCGGAGCGCGGCTTCTCGTTCCGCGCCGACGGGCCGCTGGACATGCGCATGGGCGGCGACGGCCCGACCGCGGCGGATGCGGTGAACACCCTGCCGGAAGAGGCGCTGGCGACCATCATCTACCGCTTCGGCGAGGAACGCCGATCGCGCCAGGTCGCGCGTGCCATCGTCGCCGCGCGTGACCAAGCGCCGATCACCCGCACCGGGCAACTGGCGGCGATCGTCCGCCGGGTCGTGCCGGCGGCGCGCGACGGCATCGATCCGGCAACCCGGACCTTCCAGGCGCTGCGCATCTTCGTCAATGATGAGCTGGGCGAGCTGGATCGCGGACTCGACGCGGCCGAACGGGTGCTGCGGCCGGGCGGCCGGCTGGCGGTCGTCTGCTTCCACAGCCTGGAGGACCGCCAGGTCAAACGGTTCCTGAGCGCCCGCAGCGGCAAGAGGCCGAGCGTCTCCCGGCACCTGCCGGCCCCGGCCGCCGACGAGCGGGCGCCGACCTTTCGCCTGATCCACCGCAAGCCGGTGACGCCGAGCCGCGCCGAGGCGGCGGCGAACCCGCGCGCGCGCTCCGCCCGGCTGCGCGCGGCGATCCGCACCGAGGCGCCGGCCTGGAACGACGGCCAGACAACGGAGGCGGCGGCATGATGCGGACCCACGCCCTGGTCTGGCTCGCCCTCGTCGTCGCGGCAATCGGGTTCCTGTTCTACACCAGCCATCAGGCCGAGACGCTGGAGGCGGCGCTGGCCGGCCGCGACCGCGCGGTGATCGCCGAGCAGGAGGCGATCCGCGTGCTGCGCGCCGAATGGGCCTATCTGAACGAGCCGACCCGGCTGCGCGAGATGGCCCGCCGCTATACAGCACTGGGTCCGGCCCTGCCGGGCCAGGTGATCGCCGAACTGGAAGACATCCCACAAGCACTGCCGGGCGCCGACGCCGAGTCCGGCCTGCCGGTGCCGCCGCGCAAGCCGGCCGCCGACGCGGGCGGGGCGCTGGTCGCCGCCGAGGAGGACGCGCCGCCGACGACGCCGCCGGCCGCCATGCCGGCGCCGACACGCCCGCGTCCGGCAACCGCGCCGGCGGCCCAGCCCAATTCGGTCGGGCTGCTGCTCGCCGATTTCCGCGCCCGTCAGGCCGAAGGTCAGGGGGGCCGCCGATGAGGCGCGCCCCGAAGCAGCAGATGGCCGATATCCGCCAGGGCGTCCTGCCGCTGGGCGAGGCGCCGCCGCGACACGCGCAGTCCGATCCCGGCCGGCAAGCGGCCGAACGGCCGCTAGATATCGGGCGGCGGCGGCTGACCATCACCGGCGTGTTGTTCGTGCTGGCCTTCGCAACGGTCGCCACGCGTCTGGTGGATCTGTCGCTGATCCGCGCCGGTGCCGAGCCGCGCCTGGCCAGCGCCGACACCATCGCCGCGCCCGGACGGCGCGGCGCCGTGCT
>JABDIP010000323.1 GCA_013003675.1 Inquilinus sp. | reverse complement strand
AGCATTTCCGGGCGTGAGCGGAGGTTCGACACAAGCGCCAGGAAATCGCCCCGGTCGGGATAGAACAGGCGGAATAGCGGCGGATAGTGCTGGCTGCCGGTCTCGCTCCGGTAGTACCCGAGGGTCTCGAGTGACAGCATCAGACGGATGTCGTCCTGTCGGCCGCGGGCCGCGGCGGCATAGACCATGCTGCCCTGCTGCCCGGTCATGAAGAACGGCGATTCTTCGTTGACGAAGGCGACGAAGCGGACCGTCACGGCCGGTGTGATGCCGGCGAACAGGCGCGACAGTTCGAGCATGGCGGCGACGCCGCTGGAATTGTCGTTCGCGCCCGGGCTTCCCACCACCGTGTCGTAGTGGGCCCCGACCAGCACGATCCGGTCGGGGCGCGACGTGCCCACCCGGGTCGCCTCCAGGTTCAGGCAGGGGACGCCCCGCACCTCGTACGCCTGCGGAACCACAACATAGCCCTGGTCGCGCCAGCACGCGCCGATAAAGTCGGCAGCCGCGGCAAGAGCATGCGGCCTGAATACGTGGCGCTCACCGATTTCGCCGGCAAGCCGCCGGACATGGCCCATGAGCGCGCGTTGCTCCACGGCCGGCAGAAAGGTTCCGGTCATCGAACCGGCCCGCCCCGGACCGAGCCCTCACGGGAACCGGCGGTAGTCACACCCCAGAGCGTCGGCATGTTGCATCCCATTCGGCAGTCCGGACACGGATCATGGCCCGGCCGGCCGAGGCTGCCGTTGACTTGCGTCAACGCGGCTCGGCGCCTGCGCGCTATGGTGGCATCCTTCTGCGGCGAGGGCATGTCCCGGGCTCGCGCGACCGGTCGGCAGGACGGACGCCGGTCGCCCTGTCGAGGAAACCCGGTCGGCGGGCCGGCTCGGACGATGTTCCAGGACGCCGGTGCACGTGGCGTCGAACGGAAAGCCGGCGGGGCCCGACCGGCCAAAGGACAGCCGCAGATCGGCCGCAACGGCACACCCATCGCAGCAGAGGAGAGAACAAGGCATGGCCGCGAGTCGCCCGGCCACCGGGCGCACCCGTCGACGAGGGGCCGGAAAGGCTGCGACGACGGACCGCATGGCTTCGGAGGACACCACCGAACGGGTGCTGCTCGTCGCGGTACGCGACCTCGTGCTGGAGCTGCACCCGCATCGCCGTCGGACCTTGCGCGTGGGCCTCGACAGCGACCTTGATCGTGATCTCGGCCTCGACAGCCTGGCCCGGGCGGAGCTCATGCTTCGCCTCGAGCGGGCCTTCAAGGTCTCGCTGCCGGAAGACCTGCTCGCCACGTCCGAGACGCCGGGCGACCTGCTGCGAACGGTGCTTCGGGCGCATCCTGGCGAACACCGGCGCCGGACGGCGGCGATCCAGCGCATCGCATTGGAGCCCGTGGAAGCGGCACCGCACGCGGCCTCGACGCTGACCGACGTCGTCGACTGGCATGTCCAGACGCATCCCAAGCGCCCCCACATCCTGCTGTGGTCGGAAGCCGGCGACGAACCGACGATCACCTACGGCGCGCTTGCCGAATCGGCGAAGAACGTCGCCCATGGGCTGCGCCGCTGGGGGCTGGAACCCGGCGAACGCGCCGCCATCATGCTGCCGACCGGCCCGGCGTTCTTTCAAGCCTTTCTGGGCGTCCTCTATGCCGGCGGGGTTCCGGTTCCGATCTATCCGCCCATGCGGATGTCGCAGCTCGAGGAGCATCTGCGTCGGCAGGCGGGCATCCTGGACAGCGCCCAGGCGGCGATCCTGATCACCGTCGCCGAGGCGCGCTCGGTCGCCGGGCTGCTGCACACCTTGGCCCCCAGTTTGCGGCACATCGAAAGCGTCGACGCCCTGCGGGCCGGCGGCAAGACTCCCTTGCCGGCAACGGCCAAGGCCGAGAGCACGGCGCTGCTGCAATACACCTCGGGCAGCACCGGCGACCCCAAAGGCGTGGTGCTGAGCCACGCCAATCTGCTCAGCAACATCCGCGCGATGGGTCACGCCATGGAGGTGACGGCCGCCGACATCTTTGTCAGCTGGCTGCCGCTTTACCACGACATGGGGCTGATCGGCGCATGGCTGGGCAGCCTGTACTTCGCCACGCCCCTGGTCGTCATGTCGCCGCTGGCATTCCTGGCGCGCCCCGCGCGATGGCTGTGGGCGATCCACCGCCATCGCGCGACCCTGTCTGCGGCGCCGAACTTCGCCTTCGAACTCTGCCTGCGCAACATCGATGACGACGATATCGTGGGGTTGGATCTCGGCTCGCTGCGCATGGTGGCGAACGGTGCGGAGACCGTGATCCCGTCCACCATCCGCCGCTTCGCCGAGCGCTTTGCGCCCTACGGCTTTCGCCCCGAGGCGATGGCGCCGGTCTACGGTCTGGCGGAGAACTCAGTGGGCCTCACCTTCCCGCCGCCGGGCCGGCCGCCGATCATCGATCGGGTACAGCGGGATCCGATCACGCGGCGCGGCGAGGCGTTGTCGGCCGCCGCCGACGATCCGGACCCGGTCGAGTTCGTCGCCTGCGGCCGGCCGCTGATCGGACATCAGACCCGGATCATTGGCGCCACCGGCCACGAGCTCGGCGAGCGCCGGGAGGGGCGTCTGCAGTGGCGTGGCCCCTCCGCCACCGTCGGCTATTTCCGCAACCCGGCGAAGACCCGAGACCTGTTCGATGGCGCGTGGCTGGACAGCGGCGATCTCGCCTACATGGCCGGCGGCGACATCTACATCACCGGCCGGGTCAAGGACATCATCGTGCGAGCCGGTCGCAACATCTATCCGCATGAGGTCGAGGCGGTCGTCGGCGAGATCGACGGTATCCGCAAGGGGTGCGTCGCCGTGTTCGGAAGCGCGGAGCCGAAGACCGGGACCGAGCGCATCGTGGTGCTGGCCGAGACCCGCGAAACCGGGGACGACATCCTGGCGCGGCTGCGCGAACAGTCTTCGGAGGCCGCGACCGACCTGCTGGGCGTGCCGCCCGACGAGGTGATCCTGGCACCGCCGCACACCGTGCCCAAAACCTCAAGCGGCAAGCTGCGCCGCGCCGCCGCCCGCGAGATCTACGAGAGCGGCCGGATCGGCGCCCGGCCGCGAACCCTGTGGTGGCAGATCGCGCGGCTGACCGTGGCCAGCCTCCGTCCCTTGGCGCGCCGCTGGATGCAGACCGCTACCGATCTCTGCTACGCCGCCTATTGGTGGCTGGTGATGGGAACGCTGGCGGTACTGGTCTGGCCGCTCGTCACGCTGCTGCCGCGCCTGGGGTGGCGCTGGGCCGTATTTGGGGTCTCGGCGCGGATGGCGCTTCATCTGCTCGGCGCACCTCTCACCGTTGCCGGAGCCGAACGGCTGGAGGGCCATGGCGGAATCCTCGTGGTCAACCATGCCAGCTATCTCGACGGCATGGTGCTCGCCGCCGTGCTGCCCGGCGGCGCCAGTTTCGTCGCCAAGAAGGAACTGACCCGCCAGTTCTTCGCCCGGCTGTTCCTCGATCGCCTGGATGCCTTCTTTGTCGAGAGGGTCGATCTGGAAGGCGGTCTGGAGGATACCCGTAGGGCGCTCGCCTCGGTCGAGGCAGGCCGCCGTCTGCTGTTCTTCGTCGAGGGAACCCTGACCCGGATGCCCGGACTGCTGCCGTTCCGTCTGGGCGCCTTCACGGTCGCCGCGCAAGCCGGCGTTCCGGTCGTTCCGATCACCATCCGTGGAACGCGGTCGATGCTGCGCGGCGAACAATGGTTCCCGCGCAAGGCCGCGGTCACGGTCACGGTCGGCCGGCCGCTGCAGCCGACGGGCCGCGACTTCGCCGCCGCGATCCGCCTGCGCGACGAAGCCCGCGCGCAAATGCTCGAGCAGTGCGGCGAACCCGACCTGGCCGAGGAGCATGTCATCTTCTCGACCGCCGGCATCGAACGGGTCGAGCCAGGCGAGACGCAGGCGCCGCGCGCCACCAAGGATCATTGATGGCGACTCGTAGGTAGTAGTGGCCTTGAATCAATGGGGCAGACTCCTTTGATTGTCCGCCGGTCCCGGACGGCTCTCGACTTGCGGTCGTCGCCTCTGGGTCTGGGCGCGGCGCGGCGTCGGGTCAAGGACGGCGAATTCTCTTGATGCCTTGGAATGCCTGCCACTTCAGGTGATCGAAGGCCGTCGCACCCCTACTCCACGATCATCGCGCGCAGCGTCTCCAGCCGGTCGGCCTCGGCCGCCGGCTTGTCCCAGCGGATGCGGTGGATGCGCGGGAAGCGCAGGGCGACGCCGGATTTGTGCCGGGTCGAGGGGTGCACGCTGTCGAAGGCGACCTCCAGCACCAGCCCCGGCTTGACCTCGCGCACCGGGCCATAGTGCTCCGTCGTATGGTTCCGCACCCAGCGGTCGAGCAGCACCAGCTCCTCGTCGGTGAAGCCGAAATAGGCCTTGCCGACCGGCACGATCTCCTCGCCGCCCTCCGCCGCCGGGCGCCAGGCGCCGAAGGTGAAGTCCGAATAGAAGGACGAACGCCTGCCGTGGCCACGCTGGGCTTACATCAGCACGGTGTCCAGCGTCAGCGCGCCGCGCTTCCACTTGAACCACGGCCCCTTCGGCCGGCCGGCGAGATAGGGGCTGTCGCCGCGCTTGAGCATCAGCCCCTCGATCGCCCGGGCCCGCGCCCCCTCGCGCAAGGCCGCCAGCTCCTCCCACGCGGCGAAATCGATCAGCGGCGACAGCTCGGCCCGCGCCGGCCGGGTCCGGGCGAACCAATCCTCCAGCCGCGCCCGCCGCTGGTCGAAGGGCAGGCCGCGCAGATCCTCCGCCCCCTCGAACAGGATGTCGTAGAGGCGGATCTCGGCCGGATGCTCGGCCAGCATCCTGGCCGTCACGGTTTTCCGGTTGAGGCGCTGCTGGAGGTGGTTGAAGGGGGCGATCTCGCCGTCGCGGACCACCAGCAGCTCGCCATCGAGCACGGCACCGAAATCCGCGGCTTCCAGGATGTCCGGGAAGGCGCCGCCGATGTCGTCGCCGGTGCGCGAATAGAGGCGCCGCCTGCCGTCGCGGGCGACGAGCTGGACGCGGATGCCGTCCCATTTCCACTCGGCACGGAAGTCGGCGGGTTCCAGGCCGGAAAGCTCGGCCTCGTCGAGCGGATTGGCCAGCATCAGCGGGCGAAACACCGCCCGGTCGTCGATGGCGGGACGGTCGCCCGCGCCTTCCAGCCAGGCGAACAGGTCCGAATATGGCGGTTCCAGCCCGTGCCAGAGCTCCTCGATCTCAGCCACGTCAACATTCCCTAGGCTTGCCAGCGCGGTCTTGGCGAGGCGGGCGGAGACGCCGACCCGCAAGCCGCCGGTGATCAGCTTGATCAGGGCGAAGCGCTCGCTGGCCGCCAGCCGGGCGAGCCAGCCGGCCAACAGCCCCGGTACCTCGCTCCGGCCGGCGGAAAACAAGGCGTCGACGACGTCCGACAGGCTCGGCGGATCGGCCGCCGCCTCCGCCCCGGGCCAGATCAGCGACACCGTCTCGGCGAGGTCGCCGACGAAATCGTAGGACAGGGCGAACAGCGTCTCGTCGACCCGCTCCGCCGCCAACCCCCGAATGGCGCCGGCCTTGGCGGTCGGGAAGGACAGGCCGCCGGTCAGCGCCGCCAGCGCCCAGCCGCGATCCGGGTCGGGCGCGGCGGCGAAATAGGCGGTCAGCAGGCGGATCTTGCCGTTGCGCGACGGCATGAAGACCAGCGACTCGATCAGCTCGGCGAACCGCCTCACGCCCCCTCATCCTCCTCGAAGCCCACCAGGGCAAGGGCTCGCGCCCGGCGTCCCCGCAGCGTCGCATGGTGGACCAGCGCCTCCTCGCGGCCATGGGTGACCCAGATTTCCGGCGCGTCGACCTCCTCGATGGTCGCCGTCAGCTCGTCCCAATCGGCGTGGTCGGAGATGATCAGCGGCAGTTCGACGCCGCGCTGCCGGGCGCGCTGGCGCACCCGCATCCAGCCCGAGGCGGCGGCGATCACCGGATCCGGCATGCGCCGCGACCAGCGGTCGGCGACCGCCGAGGGCGGCGCCAGCACGATCTTTCCGGCCAGTTCCGCCTTCGACGCGCCGGCCACCGGCCGCAACGCGCCGAGCGCCACCCCCTGCGTCTCATAGAGATCGCAGAGCGCCTGCAGAGCGCCGTGCAAATAGAGCGGCGCGGCGTAGCCGGCCTGGCGCAGCAGCGCGATCACCCGCTGGCACTTGCCCAGCGCGTAGACGCCGACCAGATGCGACCGCTCCGGAAACAGCGCCAGCGAGCTCAGCAGGCGGCCGATCTCGTGCTCCGGCGCCGGGTTGCGAAACACCGGCAGGCCGAAGGTCGCCTCGGTGACAAAGACGTCGCAGGCGACCGGCTCGAATGGCCGGCAGGTCGGATCGGCGCCACGCTTGTAGTCGCCGGAGACGACGACCCGGCTGCCGCGATACTCCAGCACCACCTGGGCGCTGCCCAGCACATGCCCGGCCGGCACCAGCCGCACCGTCACCCCGCCGATGGTCAACGGCTCGTCGAAGCTCATCGGCTGCAGCGCGCTACCGGCCGCCTCGCCATAGCGGGCACGCATGATCGCCAGCGTCTCCGGCGTTGCCAGGACGTGGCGGTTGTCCGGCCGCGCATGGTCGGCATGGCCGTGGGTGACGACGGCACGCTCGACCGGCCGGACCGGGTCGACAAAGAAGCCGCCCGGCGCCACATAGAGGCCTTCGGGCACGACGCGGATCCAACTCTCGGGTCTCGGGGCGGCGGGCATGGCGAGACTATGGGCGATCGGCCGCCGGCCGGCCAGCCGCCGGGGCCGGGTTAACCGAATCGTCCCGGCGGCGTACTAGAATGCCGGCACCGACCCGGCGGACAAGGAGGACACGGGCGATGAACGAATTTATGGGTGCCATGGGGCGTGGCGTGCAACGCTCGGGTGTCCGATTGCTGCGGGCGTCGATCGGCACCCTGGCGGCGTTGCTGGCACTGGTGGCGACCGCGCCGCCGGCGGCGGCGGAAACCGGGCCGATGGCCTATGGCCAAGGCCTGTTGTGGCGGATCGACACACCCGGCGTCCGGCCGAGCTATCTGTTCGGCACCATCCATCTGAGCGACCCACGGGCCACCGCGCTGCCGCCGCCGGTGACCGAAGCGCTGACCGCGTCCGACAGCCTGAGCGTCGAGCTGGTCCTCGACGGCGCCACCCAGCAGCAGCTTGGCGCCGCCATGGTGCTGACCGGAGGCCGAACCCTCGACGGGATGATCGGCACAGATCTGTTCGCCGAGGTGGTTGCCGCCGCCCGACCCTATGGCCTGCCCGAGCCCGCCTTGCGGATGCTGGAACCCTGGGCGGTGATGGCGATGCTGAGCATCCCGCCGGAGGAACTGGCGCGCACCATGAGCGGCCAGCCTTCCGTCGACCAGCTGCTGCAGAACATCGCCACCGCGAACGGCATCCGCCTCCATGCGCTGGAAACCGTCACGGAGCAGGTCGAGGCGTTGAGCGGCATGTCCGACGCCGACGAGATCGAGATGCTGCGCCAGACCGTCGACCAGCAGTCCAAGGTGGCGGCGATGATCGACGAGATGGTCGGCCACTATGTCAACCGCGACATCGGCGGGCTGCACGCCTTCATGCTGGAGCAGTCGATGGGCGACGACCCGGCCCTGCTCGATCGCTTCCTGGACCGCATCCTCGACGTGCGCAATCGCCGCATGGTCGACCGCATGGCCGATGTCATGGCGGAGGGAAATGCCTTCGTCGCCGTCGGCGCCCTGCACCTGCCGGGCGACACCGGCCTGCTCAGCCTGCTGGAGCAGCGCGGCCATTCGGTGAGCCGGGTTTACTGACACGACAAGACGGCGGCAGCGCCGGCCGTCCGGCCGCGCTACCATCGCCGCCATGTCGACCCCGCTCCTGCCGATCGTCTGCTTCGGCGCCGCACATATCGACCGCCACGCCCGGGCAGTCGGGCCTGTGCTGCCGGCCACCTCCAACCCCGTCACCGTGTCGGTATCGGCCGGCGGCGTGGCGCGCAATGTGGCCGAAACCCTGGCTCGGCTCGGCGCGCCGGTGACGTTGGTCAGCCGGGTCGGTGCCGACGCCGACGGCGATCGGATCGTGGCGACGCTGGACCGGCTCGACGTCAATACAGCCGCCATCGGATGTGACGACGGCCGC
The DNA here is from genome assembly GCA_013003675.1 of Inquilinus sp. Classification (GTDB taxonomy): domain Bacteria; phylum Pseudomonadota; class Alphaproteobacteria; order DSM-16000; family Inquilinaceae; genus JABDIP01. The sequence goes on along the minus strand of JABDIP010000323.1, from coordinate 575 downwards.
CCGACAGCCAGCTACACGGCGCTCACCGAGCCGGATGGCGAGCTGTGGGTCGGCATCGCCGACATGGGGCTCTACGAGGCCCTGACCCCCGCCGTTCTGGCGCCGATCGTCGACGCTCTGCCGCGCCCGGCACTCTGGTTCGTCGATTGCAACCTGCCGGCGGAAAGCCTGGCATTCCTGCTACGGGCGCGGCCGACCGACGTTCAAGCCGCGGTCGATGCCGTTTCGATTCCCAAGGCTGCCCGGCTGGCCGGCCTGCTCCCCCACATCGATCTGCTGTTCTGCAACGCCGATGAGGCGGCGGTGCTGGCCGGAGGCTGCTCCTCGGTCACCGCCACTGCCGCCGCCTTGCGCACGCTTGGAGCAGGCGTCGCGGTCGTCGGTCTTGGCGGCAACGGCCTGGCGTTGGCCGACGCCGAGGGTCAGATCGAGATGCCGGCCTTGCCGGCCCGCCCGCGCGACGTCACCGGCGCCGGTGATGCGTTGATCGCCGGCACGCTGTTCGGCATCGCCGGCGGGCGGTCGCCGCGCGGCAGCGTGGCGCTCGGTCTCGCCGCCGCCGCCCTTGCCATCGA
>JABDIP010000304.1 GCA_013003675.1 Inquilinus sp. | reverse complement strand
TTGGCGCGCCGTTCGAACGGCGCCCGGTCGCTGTCCAATGCGGGGGCCGGCTGATGGTCGGCTGGGCCCGCACCGATACCTCGATCCTCGGCCGCTGGTGGTGGACCGTCGACCGCTGGAGCCTGAGCGCGCTGGGCCTGCTGATCGCGCTGGGCGCGACGCTGATCGTCGCCGCCAGCCCGCCGGTCGCCGAGCGGCTGCGGGTCGAGGAGTTCCACTTCGTGCGCCGCCATCTGGTGCTGCTGGCGCCGGCGGTGCTGATCCTGCTGGGCACTTCGATCCTCTCGCCGACCGGAGTGCGGCGGCTGTCGGTCGTGGTGCTGGCGACCGCCCTGCTGGGGGTCCTGGCGACCGCGTTCGCCGGCGTCGAGATCAAGGGCGCCACACGCTGGTTGCAGATCGGCCCGATGTCGCTGCAGCCGTCAGAATTCGTCAAGCCGGCCTTCGCCGTCACCGCCGCCGCGCTGTTCGCCGAATCCGCCCTGCGCGGTCATCAATTCGGCAATCTGGCGTCGACCGGCCTGTTGGCGGCGATCCTGTTCCTGCTGCTGCTGCAACCCGATCTGGGCATGGCCGTCGTGGTCGCCGCCGTATGGGGCGTGCAGTTCTTCCTCGCCGGCCTGCCGATGCGCATGGTCGCGGCCTTGGCGGGGCTGGCCGGTGCCGGGCTGGTCGGTTCCTATCTCGTCTTTCCGCACGCGGCGTTGCGCATCGACCGTTTCCTCGACCCGTCCACCGGCGACAACTACCAGGTCGCCCGCTCGATCGAGGCGTTCATGAATGGCGGGCTGTGGGGCACCGGGCCGGGCGAGGGCGTCATCAAGCAATCGCTGCCGGACGCCCACGCCGATTTCATCCTGGCGGTCGCCGGCGAGGAGTTCGGCCTGGTCTGGTGCCTGATCCTGGTCGTGCTGTTCGCCTTCGTCGTGCTGCGCGGGTTCGGCCGCGTCTTCGCCGGGAACGATCTGTTCGCCATGCTGGCGGCGGCCGGGCTGCTGGTGCAGTTCGGCCTGCAGGCCCTGATCAACATGGGCTCGACACTGCACCTGATCCCGACCAAGGGCATGACCCTGCCCTTCGTCAGCTATGGCGGCTCGTCGATGCTGGCACTGGCGTTCGGCATGGGGATGATGCTGGCGCTGACCCGCCGCCGTTCGGCCGGCGTCCTGCCGCGCGGGAGGGTCGCATGAGCCCGGCGACCATCGTGCTGGCCGCCGGCGGCACCGGCGGGCACATCTTTCCGGCCGAGGCGCTGGCCCGCGTGCTGATCGGCCGCGGCCACAAGGTCGCGCTGGTCACCGACCGCCGCGGCGATGCCTTCGGCGACGCCTCGATCGCGGTCGAGAGCCACACCATCCGCAGCGCCACCGTGGGCGCCGGGGTGATCGGCAAGCTGCGCACCGTGGTCGCGCTGGTCCTCGGCACGCTGCAGGCGCGGCGCCTGCTGAAGCGGCTGCGGCCGGCGGCGCTGGTCGGCTTCGGCGGGCATGCTTCGGCACCGACGGTCCTGGCAGCCAGCGGCATGGGCATCCCGGTGCTGCTGCACGAACAGAACGCGGTGCTCGGCCGCACCAACCGGCTGCTGGCAAAGCGGGCCGACCGGATCGCCACCGCGTTCCCGAGTGTCGAGCGGCTGCCCGCCGGCGGCGCGGACCGGTTGGCGCGCACCGGTAACCCGGTGCGGGCGGCAATCGCCGAACAGGCCGGCGCGCCCTATGCGCCGCCGGCGGATAAAGGGCCGGTGCGCATCCTGGTACTGGGCGGCAGCCAGGGCGCGCGGGCGCTGAGCGAGCTGATCCCGGCCGCGCTGGCCGATCTGCCCGAGCCGCTGCGGGGTCGCCTGGTCGTCACCCAGCAATGCCGGGAGGAGGATCTGCCGGCGGTCCGCGCGGTCTATCGGGACCGGCGGATCGTGCATCAGCTCGACACCTTCTTTCGCGACGTGCCGCGGCTGATGGCGGAGGCGCATCTGGTGATCTGCCGGGCCGGCGCGTCGACCATCGCCGAGCTGACCGCCATCGGCCGGCCGGCAATCCTGATCCCCTTCCCCTTCGCCATGGACGATCACCAGACGGCCAACGCCCGCGCCCTGGAAACGGCCGGCGGCGGCTGGCTGATGCCGCAGGAGGCGCTCGACCCGGCCGGGCTGGGGTCGCGGATCGAGGCCTTGCTGGCGGCACCGGAAACCCTGGCCGAGGCCGCCGCGAAGGCGCGCGCCTTCGGCACCTCGGCGGCGGCCGATCGCCTGGCCGACGCGGTGCTCGACCTGGCCGGCACGGTGCAGGGAAACGGCGGCGGCGCCAGCCGCCGGCCCCGACAGGAGGTTGCGGCATGAGGCAGATGCCCCTCGACATCGGCACCATCCATCTCGTCGGGATCGGCGGGATCGGCATGAGCGGGATCGCCGAGATCCTGCACAATCTGGGCTATTCGGTCACCGGCAGCGACGTCGCCGAGAACGCCAACGTGAAACGCCTGCGCGACCTGGGCGTCGGCGTCGAGATCGGCCATCGCGGGGAGAATGTCGGCGAGGCGGCGGTCGTCGTCGTGTCATCCGCCATCAAGCCGGAGAATCCGGAGATCCAGGCGGCACGGGCCGCCCTGGTGCCGGTGGTGCGGCGGGCGGAGATGCTGGCCGAGCTGATGCGCCTGAAATGGGCGGTCGCGGTCGCCGGCACCCACGGCAAGACGACCACCACCTCGCTGGTCGCGGCGATGCTCGACGCCGCCGAGTTGGACGCCACGGTGATCAATGGCGGCATCATCAATGCCTATGGCACCAACGCCCGGCTCGGCGACGGCGCGTGGATGGTGGTCGAGGCCGACGAGAGCGACGGCAGCTTCACGCATCTGCCGGCAACCATCGCCGTGGTGACCAATATCGACCCGGAGCATATGGAATTCTATGGCGGCTTCGATGCCCTGCGCCGGGCCTTCGAGCAGTTCGTCACCAACATCCCGTTCTATGGCTTCGCCGCCATGTGCATCGACCACCCGGAAGTGCAGGCGATGATCCCGCGGGTGCCCGATCGCCGGGTCGTCACCTATGGCATGAGCCCGCAGGCCGATGTCCGCGCGGTCGGCGTCGAGATCAAGGCCGACGGCTCGCGCTTCGACGTGGTGCTGACCGATCGCGCCAGTGGCGACAGCCGCACGATCCGCGGCCTGCACCTGCCGATGCTGGGCCGGCACAACGTCCAGAACGCCCTGGCGAGCATCGCCATCGGCCTGGAACTGGGCATGTCGGACGACAAGATCGTCGCCACCCTGGCCGGCTTCGAAGGCGTCAAGCGCCGCTTCACCCGCACCGGCGTCGTCGACGGCGTCACCATCATCGACGATTACGGCCACCACCCGGTTGAGATCGCCGCCGTGCTGAAGGCGGCGCGCGCCGCCGTCGAGGGCACCGGCGGCAAGGTCGTGGCGGTCGTCCAGCCGCACCGCTATTCGCGCCTGGCCAGCCTGTTCGAGGAATTCTGCACCTGCTTCAACGACGCCGACGCGGTGATCGTCGCCCATGTCTACGAGGCCGGCGAACAGCCGATCGAGGGCGCCGACCGCGACAGCCTGGTCGAGGGGCTGCGCACCCACGGCCACCGGCTGGTGATCCCGCTGACCGACGACAGCAAGCTGGCGCCGATCGTCAAGGAGCTGGTGACCGGCGGCGACCTGGTCGTCTGCCTGGGCGCCGGCAACATCACCGCCTGGGCGAACGCCCTGCCGGAGCAACTCGAGGCGCTCGGCACCGCCGGGGGGGCCGCATGAACGCCGCGGCACCCGGCACCCGGCCCGATGGCGGCCGGCTGATCGAGCGGTTGCCGCCGCTGCGCGGCCGGCTGACCGAGAACGCGCCGCTGGCCGGCGTCACCTGGTTCCGCGTCGGCGGGCCGGCGGAGGTGATGTTCAAGCCGGAAGACCTGGATGATCTGGCCGATTTCCTGGCCGGCTGCCCGGCCGACGTGCCGATTACCGTGATCGGCGTCGCCTCGAACCTGCTGGTGCGCGACGGCGGGGTTCGCGGCGTGGTGATCCGCCTGGGCCGCGCCTTCGTCGACATCGCCGTGGACGGCGGGACCGTCACCGCCGGGGCCGCGGCGCTCGACGTCAACGTCGCCCGGACCGCGCGCAATGCCGGGCTGACCGGGTTGGAGTTCCTGGTCGGCATCCCCGGCACCATCGGCGGCGCGCTGCGCATGAACGCCGGTGCCTACGGCTCCGAGATCAAGGACGTGCTGGTCGAGGCGCGGGCGATCGACCGCGCCGGCAAGCCGCTGACGCTGGCGCCCGAGGCGATGGGCCTCTCCTACCGCCACACCGACGTGCCAGAAGACGTGATCTTCACCGGTGCGGTGTTGCGCGCCGGTCCCGGCGAGAAGGACAAGATCGCCGCCCGGATGGCGGAAATCGGCGAGGCGCGAGGCTCGACCCAGCCGGTTCGCGCGCGCACCGGCGGTTCCACCTTCGCCAATCCGCCCGGGCACAAGGCCTGGGAACTGATCGACAAGGCCGGTTGTCGCGGCCTGCGCGTCGGCGGCGCCCAGGTTTCCGAAATGCACTGCAACTTCCTGATCAACACCGGCGACGCCACCGCCGGCGATCTGGAGACCCTGGGCGAGACCGTCCGCGACCGGGTGCGCGAGGCGCACGGCATCGAACTGCGCTGGGAGATCCGCCGCATCGGCGAGCCCGCCGGGGAGGCGCGGCATGGCTAAGCGGGTGGCGGTCCTGATGGGTGGCTGGTCGGCCGAACGCGAGGTCAGCCTGTCGTCCGGCCGGGAATGCGCCAAGGCGCTGGAGACCGCCGGCTATGAGGTGATCCCGGTCGATGTGCGCCGTGATCTCGGCGCGCTGCTCACCGAACTGACGCCGGGCCCGGACGTCATCTTCAACGCGCTGCACGGCAAGGGCGGCGAGGACGGCGTGGTCCAGGGCGTGCTGGAGTTCCTGCAGGTGCCCTATACCCATTCCGGCGTGCTCGCTTCCGCGCTGGCGATGGACAAGCAGGTCGCCAAGCAGGTCATGGCCGCCGCCGGCATCCCCGTACCGGCGGGTGTCGTCGTCTCCCGCGACGAGGTGCTGCGTGGCCACCCGATCGACCCGCCCTATGTGGTGAAGCCGGTCGATGAGGGCTCCAGCGTCGGCATCAGCTTTGTCATGCCCGGCGACAACCTGCCGGGGCTCGACCCGAAGAGCTGGGTGTTCGGCGACCGCGCACTGGTCGAGAGCTATGTCGCCGGCCGCGAGCTGACGGTCGCGGTGATGGGCGACCGGCCGATGGCGGTGACCGAGATCAAGCCGCTCGCCGGCTTCTACGACTACGAGGCGAAATACACCGACGGCAAGGCGGTGCACGACGTCCCCGCCGACATCCCGGCGCCGGTCTACGAAGAGTGCCTGCGGCTGGCGCTGCTCGCCCATCGCTGCCTGGGCTGCAGCGGCGTCAGCCGCGCCGATTACCGCTACGACGACAGCCGTCCGGGGCTGGAAGGCCTGTTCATGCTGGAAGTGAATACCCAGCCGGGCATGACCCCCCTGTCGCTGGTGCCTGAGCAGGCCGCCCATCTCGGGATCGAATTTCCCGAACTCTGTGCCTGGATGGTGGAGAACGCCGCATGTCACGTCTGATCGCCGTCCGCCCCCCGGCCCGCGTGGCCGCCGCCCGGCGCCCCCCGGAACCGCCCCGGCGCCGACGCCCGCTGCCGAAGTTCGTCCGGCGCGCCGGGCTGATCGGCGGCGGCACCGCGCTGGTCATGCTGGTCGCCACCGTCTACTGGGCATTCGCCAGCGGCTGGGTCGGCCGCACGGCGACGGCGACGATCGACGGCGCGTTGGCGCTGTCGGCCGGGGCCGGGCTGGCGGTGCGCGACGTGCTGGTGACCGGCCGCAACCGGACCGGCCGGGACGAACTGCTGGCCGCGCTGGCGATCGAGCAGGGCAGCCCGATCCTGTCCTTCGACCCCGAGCGGGCGCGAGAGGCGGTCGTCGCCCTGCGCTGGGTTCGCGATGTGGTGGTCGAGCGCCGTTTCCCCGACACCGTGTTCCTGCGCATCGAGGAGCGCCAACCGCTGGCGCTGTGGCAGTCGGAGCAGAAACTGCGGGTGATCGACGGCGACGGCGTGGTGCTCGCCGAGGACGGCCTGCATGCCTATGGCGCCCTGCCCCTGGTCGTCGGCGAGGCGGCGCCGGAATACGCCGCACCGTTCCTCGCCTCGCTGGGCCGCGTGCCGGCCGTCGCCGACCGCGTCGAGGCGGCAATCCTGGTGTCCGGCCGGCGCTGGGCCCTGCGGCTCGCCAACGGGATCGACGTGCGGCTGCCGGAGGACGGGCTGGACGCGGCGCTGCAACGGCTGTCGGAGCTGGAGGCGAAGAGCGGTCTGTTCGACCGCGACATCCTGGCCATCGA
>JABDIP010000319.1 GCA_013003675.1 Inquilinus sp. | reverse complement strand
TGCCGAATTGGCGGAAATGGTCCATGCCGACCGCGATCTGGTCCTTCGAGAATTCGATCCCGGACACCGTCTTCTCCCTTGGTCTAACGCCCGTCCGACCGGTCCATATTGCGCGACTCTCACTCTGCCATTGCCTCGGTTGCAAGAAAAACGTTTAAATAAAGCGTCATTGAAGCAACCGACCGTGGTCGACCAAGGCCACGGCGAAAGGGAGGATCCGCTATGAAGAGGCTGTTTGCGGCAATCGCCGCTGCGTCCGCCATGCTGGCCGGCGGCCTGACGACACCGGCCCAGGCGCAGAAGGACCTGACCGTGGCGCTGGTGCCAGGGCTGACCACCGACGCATTCTACATCACCATGCATCGCGGCGCGCAGCACGCGGCCGATGCGCTGGGCATCGAACTGCTGTTCCAGGGCGCGCCCGACTTCAACCCGACCTTGCAGGTGCCGGTGCTCAACGCGGTCATCGCCCGCAGGCCGGACGCGATCCTGATTGCCCCGACCGACAAGGTGCAGCTGGTCGAGCCGCTGCGGCGGGCCCAGGATGAGGGGATCCCGGTCATCACGGTCGATACCTTCATCGACGATGGCCAGTACCAGGACGGCTCCGGCCCCGGCGATTTCCCGCTCAGCTACATCGCGTCGGACAACGTGCTCGGCGGCCGCATCGCCGCCCGCGCCCTGGCCGAGGGGATCGGCGAGCAGGGTACGGTCTACGTCTCGAACGTGAAGCCGGGCATCTCCACCACCGACCAGCGCGAGGAAGGCTTCAAGCTGGAGATGGCGAACTATCCCGGCGTCACCGTGCTGGCAACCCAGTTCAACGATGACGACGCGAACAAGGCGGCCTCGCAGCTGCAGGCGGTGCTGGCCCGCAACCCGAACCTGGCCGGAGTCTTCGGCGCCAACCTGTTCTCCGCGGTCGGCGCGGCGAACGGCGTTCGTGCCGCGGGCAAGTCCGGTGAGATCCGGGTCGTCGCCTTCGACGCGCCGCAGTCGATCGTCAACGACATCGAGGAGGGGCTGGTCGACATGGCGATCGCCCAGCACCCGGCGGAGATCGGCTACTACGGCGTGATGACCGCCTATGCCCATCTGACCGGCCAGTCGGTGCCGATTGCCATCGGCACCGGTTTCACGGTGATCGATGCCGATAACTACGGCGATCCGGATATCGCCAAGTTCATCTACTCCGAGTAGTCGAGTGATGTCGGGCGGCGGGGCCTGCGGGCCCCGCCATTCGGTTTTGCACCGATGCTGAGGAGGGGCGAGGCGTGACGACGCTCGAGGCCAGCAGCCCGCTGGCCGCGCGACAGGCGGTAGTGGTGCGCTGGCTGGCGGTCGCCTGGTCGTGGCTGTTCCTCGCCCTGCTGCTGGTCTTTTTCGAGGTGTGGGCGCGCGCCGCCTACGACACCTCGTTCCTGCTCAACCGTTTCAACATCCAAAGCATCACCCTCTTCGCCGTGGCGCCGCTGCTGTTGGCGCTCGGGCAGACACTGGTGATCATTTCCGGCGGCATCGACCTTTCGGTCGGCTTCACCATGGGGCTGGCGGCGGTGATCTGCGCCCGGTTGATGCAATGGCTCGATCCGGCGCTGGGGCCGGAATTGTCGCTGGTGATCGGCATCCTCGCCGCTTTCGCGGTGGCGCTGATTCCCGGCCTGACCAACGGCTATCTGATCGCCTGGCTCGGCGTGCCGGCCTTCATCGGCACGCTCGGCATGTACGGCATCGCCCGCGGAACGGGGTTTCTGGCCGCCGGCGGGACGACCGTGCCGGTGCGCAACGAGTACCTCGCCTTCCTCGGCAATGACCGGATCCTCGGCATCCCGGTGCCGGTGATCATCACGATTCTCGTCGTATTGCTGATGCACTACGTGCTGTCGCAGTCGCGCTTCGGCCAATACACCTACGCCATCGGCGGCAATCGCGAGGCGGCGATCCGCGCCGGGATCAACGTCAAGCGCCATACAATGGCGATCTATGTCATCGCCGCCTTGTGCGCGGCGATGAGCGGTGTGCTGTACACTGCCCGATTCTCGGCCGGCGCCGCCCAGGCCGGCGAGCCGTTATTGCTCGACGCCATCGCCGCGGTTGTGATCGGCGGCGCCAGCCTGTTCGGCGGTTCCGGCACCATTATCGGCACGGTGATCGGCGCCCTGATCATCGCCGTCATCCAGTACGGCCTCGTCTTCATCAACGTCGAGCCGTTCTGGCAGTTCGTCGCCGTCGGCGTCGTCATCATCATCTCGGTGCTGGTCGACCAGTCGCGCAGCCGGCTGACCGGCGCCCACCAGGAAGACCGGTAGGGTGGCGGCGATGAAGGCGACACCGATCCTGTCGGTCGAGGGGCTGTCGAAACGCTTCGGTGGCGTGCATGCCCTGGAACAGGTTTCCTTCGAGCTGTTTCCCGGCGAGGTGCTGGCGCTGGCCGGCGACAACGGTGCCGGCAAGTCGACCCTGATCAAGGCGATATCCGGCGTCTATCGCCCGGATGACGGCCGCATCCTCTACAAGGGCGAACCGGTCGCCTTCGACAATCCGCGCCAAGCCCGCGACCTGGGCATCGAGACGATCTATCAGGACCTCGCGCTGGCGGACAATTTGGACATCGGCGCCAATGTCTTCCTTGGCCGCGAGCCGCTGCGCCGGTTGTTCGGCCTGTTGCCGGCGCTCGACCGCAAGCGCATGCGCCAGGAAGCGCTGCAGGCGATCGAGACCCTCGACATCGAGATCAAGCGGCTCGACGTGCCGGTGCGCACATTGTCCGGCGGCCAGCGCCAGGCGGTGGCGATCGGCCGGGCGATCTATTGGAAGGCCGAGATCCTGATTATGGACGAGCCGACCGCCGCGCTCGGCGTGCCGGAACAGCGCAAAGTGCGGGCGCTGGTCGAGGGGCTGAAGGAACAGAAGGTCGGAGTGATCTTCATCTCGCACAATCTCGGCGACATCTTCGCCGTCGCCGACCGCATCCTGGTCCTGCGCCGCGGCATCATGGCCGGAATCCGCCGCACCGCCGACACCGACGCCGACGAGATCGTCAAGCTGATGGTGGGCGGCTAGGGCAGCGCCTAGAACGCCTCTTCCTCCAGTGCCGTCACCGCACGGTGGCCCTCGGTCAGCGGGACCAGAAGGCCGCGGGCCTGCGGTAGGAATTGGTCGGCGAAGAAGCGGGCGGTGGTCGACTTGGCTTGAGCGAACCCGGCATCGCCATTGCCGGCCTCCAGGTCGGCCTGTGCCTCCAACCCGGCGCGGGCCATCATGTAGCCGCCGGCGACAAGGCCGAACATCCTGAGGTAGTGGGCCGAGCCCGCAGCGGCGGCGGCGGCATCGGCTTTTGCGGCCTCGGCGACCCAGCCGCTCGCCGCCGCCAGCGCTTCGGCCCCGTCGGCGAGCCGGGCGCGGATCGCCGCCATGTCCTCGCCGCCGGCCTTGGCGAGTGCCGCGTCCAAGGCGCCGATCTCGGCGATAAAGCCGCTGGCCGCAGCGCCGCCATCACGGCCCACCTTGCGGAACACCAGATCGGCCGCCTGGATGCCGTTGGTGCCCTCGTAGATCGGCGCGATGCGGGCATCGCGCAAATGCTGGGCGGCGCCGGTTTCCTCGACGAAGCCCATGCCGCCATGGATCTGCACCCCGGTCGAGGCGACGTCGCAGCCGACATCGGTGCACCAGGCCTTGACCACCGGCGTCAGCAGATCGACCAGGCTGTGCGCCGCCTGTCGCTCGGCCCGGTCGGGGTGCCGCTTGGCAGTGTCGAGCGCAGCCGCCGCGCGATAGATGAGGGCCCGGCCGGCCTCGATCTGGGCCTTCATGCCGAGCAGCATGCGCCGCACGTCCGGGTGGTGGATGATGGTGGCCCCGCCGCCGCTCTTGTCGCCGACGGCGCGGCCCTGGACCCGCGTCCGGGCGTAGTCGCGCGCCTGCTGATAGGCCCGCTCGGCAATCGCGATACCCTGCAGGCCGACCGACAGCCGGGCGTTGTTCATCATCTTGAACATGTACTCGATGCCGCGGTTCTCCTCGCCGACCATGAAGCCGACGGCGCCGTCATTGTCGCCATAGGCCATCACGCAGGTCGGGCTGGCGTTGATGCCGAGCTTGCGCTCCAGCGACACGCAGCGCAGGTCGTTGCGCTCTCCCAGACTGCCATCCTCATTGACCAGGAATTTCGGCACCACGAACAGGCTGATGCCCTTGATTCCAGAGGGCGCGTCGGGTGTCCTGGCGAGGACCAAATGCACGATGTTGTCGGCGAAGTCGTGCTCGCCATAGGTGATGTAGATCTTCTGCCCGCTGATCCGGTAGACCTCGCCGTCGCGGACCGCCTTGGTCCGCACCGCGCCGACATCGGAGCCGGCCTGCGGCTCGGTCAGGTTCATCGTGCCGGTCCAGGTTCCGGCGATCATCTTCGGCAGGTAGACCCGCTTCTGCTCGTCGGTGCCGTGGTCCTGCAGCAACTCGACCGCGCCCTGGTTGAGCAGCGGGCACAGGCCGAAGGCCATGTTGGCGGCCTGCCACATCTCCTGCACGGCGAAGGCGACGGTCCAGGGCAGCCCCTGGCCGCCGTGTTCCGGGTCGAACGGCACGGCATTCCAGCCGCCGTCGCGGTATTGGTCATAGGCCTGCTTGAAGCCCTCCGGCGTGCGGACGACGCCGTTCTCCAGTACCGAATGGGTCTGGTCGCCGATATGGTTGAGTGGCGCCAGAACGCCGGAGGCGAGCTTGCCGGCCTCTTCCAGTACGGCTTCCACCAGCTCCGGCGTCGCCTCCTCGTAGCCGGGCAGGGCGGCAATCGAGTCGAGCCCGACCAGCCGGTTGAGGACGAACCGCATGTCCGCGATCGGTGCCGTGTACGGGACCATGGCCTTCACCCCTCGTTTCCAAGTGGCGGGCGGTACCAAATAAGTGCCGCGCCGCTCACATCCTCCAACATGCTTTCCGTTTACGTAAACGTCAAACGAGTCCAGATGGTGCGCCGGGATTCAGTTGATGACATGGTTCCATGCCGTCCGACACCGCCTACCGCCCGCCGCCGGTCAAAGGATCTCGTGGACCCTGTCGGCGGGCCGGCAGAGGCGGACGCCTTTGTCGGTCGCGACAACCGGCCGCTCCATCAGGATCGGTTGTTCGAGAATCAGATCGATCAGCCTGTCGTCGGTCCAATTCGGATCGTCCAGCCCCAACGCGTCATAAGGGGTGCCGCGCCGGCGCAACAGGTCACGCGGGCAGATGCCCATCTGGCCCAGCAGATCGACAAGTTCAGCCCGGCTGGGCGGCGTCTTCAGGTACTCGACGATCTGCAACGCCGCGCCGCTTTCGCGGAGGATGCCCAACACCGTTCGCGAGGTGCCGCAATTCGGATTGTGATAGATCCGCACAGTCATGGTTGACTCTCCCAGGTCGCTGCTAGACGACCTTGCCGGGATTCATGATGTCGGCCGGGTCGAGCGCCTTCTTGACCCGTCGCATCAGCTCGAGTTCGATCGCTGATCGGTAGTGCGGCAGTTTCTCGCGTTTCAGCCGGCCGATGCCGTGTTCGGCGCTGATCGAGCCGTCCATTTCGGTGACGATGCCGTGGACGATCTCGTTGAACTCCTCCCAGCGGGCCAGATAGGCATCGCCGTCGGCACCCACCGGTTGGCTGAGATTCAGGTGGATGTTCCCGTCGCCGAGATGGCCGAAGGCGACCGGCCGGATGCCGGGCAACCGCTTCTCCACCGCCTCGCAGGCCCGCTCGACGAATTCGGCCGTGCGCGCCACAGGCACCGAGATGTCATGCTTGATCGAGCCGCCTTCGAAGCGCTGTCCCTCGACGATCGCCTCGCGGATGAACCAGAGCTGGCGGCCCTGGGTCGAACTCGCGGCGATGGTGGCATCGCGGACCAGCCCGGCCTCCATCCCTTGTGCCAGGACGGATTCCAGCCTCTCGCGCAGCGGGTCTTCCGCCACCGGGGAGGAGAACTCCAGCAGCAGGTACCAATCATGCGGTGCCTCGAGCGGGTCGATCGTACCGGCGACGTGCCGCAGCGCGAAGTCCAGCCCGATCCGCGGGATCAACTCACAGGCGGTCACCGCATCGCCGGTCGCCATTCGGGCCCGGGCCAGTAACTCGGTCCCGGCCGCCGGATCTCTGATCGCGGCAAGGGCGGTTTCGATCCGCTTCGGCCGGGGAAACAATTTCAGCACCGCCGCGGTGACGATGCCGAGCGTGCCCTCGGCGCCGACGAATAGATGTTTCAAGTCGTAGCCGGTGTTGTCCTTGCGCAGGCCGCGCAGGCCGTTCCAGACCCGGCCGTCGGGCAACACCACCTCGAGGCCCAGCAAGAGGTCGCGGGCATTGCCGTAGCGCAGAACGCCGGTGCCGCCGGCATTGGTCGACAGATTGCCGCCGATCCGGCACGACCCCTCGGACCCGAGGCTGAGCGGGAAAAGCCGGTCCGCTTCGGCGGCGGCGGCCTGCACATTCTGCAGGATGACCCCGGCCTCGACGGTGATCGTGTAGTTCAGTGGATCGACCGAGCGGATGCGGTCGAGCCGCTCGGTCGTCAGGATGATGTCCCGGCCGTGCTCATAGGGCACGGCGCCGCCGACCAACCCGGTATTGCCGCTCTGCGGAACGATCCCGATCCCCGCGTCGGCACAGACGCCGACCACCCGGGCGACCTCCTCGGTCGAGCCGGGCCGGACCACCGCCGTCGCCTGGCCGTGAAAATTCCCCCGCCATTCCTTGAGGTAGGGGGCCATGCCGTCGGCGTCGTCGATCCAGCCCTTTGGGTGGACGATGTCGCGGATGGCGTCGAGGGCCTGCGTGCGCCCGGATGCGATGCGAGTAGCCATGGCGTCAGTCTATCCGGTTCCCGGCGTCATCGTCATCTGGCGCGGCGGCACGGCGCAGCCGGTCGTTGATGGCGATGCCGAGGCCGCGTTCCGGGATCGGCATCACCGCGATCGCCGAGACCGCGGATTGGTCCAGGGCTCGCAGCATGGCAAACAGGTTGGCCGCCGCCTCGGCGAGGTCGGCGGTCGGACTGAGGTTCATCGCCGGCCCGTCATTGGCCGGCGCCGGGCCAAAGGCGAGCAACGCCTCGCCGGGGCGGGCGCGCAAGACATCGAGCCGGATCGGCACCGACGGCGCGTAGTGACGGCTGAGCAGGCCCGGCGATCGGCGTGCCGCCGAACCCGTGGCGGTCACCGCCGGCAGCCCGACCGGGCCGATCAGCGCCTCCAGGGTCTCCCGCGTCACGCCGCCTGGCCGCAGCAGCACCGGATCGTCCGCGCTCAGGTCGAGAACCGTCGATTCCAAACCGATCTCACAGCGCCCGCCGGCCAGCACCAGGGCGATCCGTCCCCCCAACCCGTCGAGCACGTGTTGCGGCGTCGTCGGGCTGACGGTGCCGGACCGGTTGGCGCTCGGCGCCGCGATCGGTCGGTCCGCCGCCGCCAATAGCTTCCGGGCGACCGGATTTGCCGGAACCCGGATTGCCACCGTGTCGAGTCCGGCGCTGACCAACAGCGACAGGGGACAGTCCCGCCGACGTTTTAGGACCAGCGTCAGGGGTCCCGGCCACAGCGTCTCGACCAGGGTAGTAGCGCGGTCGTCGAAGACGGCCAGGCGCTTGGCCGCCTCGGCATCGGCGACGTGGACGATCAGCGGATTGAAGGATGGCCGGCCCTTGGCCTCGAAGATCGCGGCGACCGCCAGGTCGTCGGTCGCGTCAGCGCCAAGTCCGTAGACGGTCTCGGTCGGGAAGGCTACCAGCGCACCGTCACGCAAGGCTTGCGCGGCCTCGGCGATGCCGTCGGCATCGGCGGCGACCACGCGGGTCGCAGGGGAAGAGGGGTTGCGGTCCGTCACGCCGGGGCTTGTAGCGGCTGGCGCGGTTTCCGTCGAGCGCGGGATTGGCTAGATCGGGCGCAGTTCGGCCATGAACGACATCGGTCGCCAGGGGCGGGGTCCGTCGAGGGTGGCGCCCTTTTCGATCTCGAGGCTGTTGTGGATGATCGCGCCGATCACCGTCGCCGACTTGGCGATGGTGACGGTGATCGCCTCGATCCGACCGGTCACCGTGCCGGCGATATGCACCGCGTCGGCGGAGATGAAACCGTCGACCCGTCCGCCTTCGCCGATGATCAGCATGGTGGAGTCGATGTCGCCGTCGATCATGCCGCGTATTTCGACGCAGTCGACGCTTTCCAGACGCCCGACGATGCGGACACGCGGGCCCAGCACCGACCGCTCGCTGCCATTGTCCTCGCTGCGATTGACCGCCACGGCCAGACGTTCGCGCAACTCCGTCGGCGCCTCCGTCTTCGACATGGGCTTCATGATCGCAACGTCGCTCTGGGTCGGCTCCCTGGGCATTCGCCGTTGGCGCACGCCCGGGTCACGAGAGGACTCAGGAGGCAGCGGCCGATTTGCCGCCCTTGGCGCCAGCCGCGGCGGCGGTCGGCTCGTCCTTCGGGGCCACCTGTGCGGCCTCGGTCTGGACCGGCTTCAGATTGGAGACCTTCTCGGGTTCACGACGCCCGGCGTCGGAACGCCGGCACTGGCCGTCGAAGCTTGCGCCCTCTTCGATCGAGAGCGATTTGTAGGTGAGGTCACCGATCATCGAGCCGCTCTTGGAGATCGCTACCCGATCGGCGGAGATCTTGCCATTCACGGTGCCGGCGACGGTTACGCGATCGGCCGCGATCGCTCCCTCGACGCGCGCGCCCTCGCTGACGGTCAGGGTCCGGCTGCTGATATCGCCCTCGACGATGCCGCGCACCTCGACGTCTTCATCGCTTTCCAGGTTGCCGATCACGCGCAGACCGGCGCTGATCACCGAATGTTCGCCGGAGCCGCCGCGCGCCGCCGGGCGGTGCGTCTCGGACTGAGCGTTGTCGGAGCCGCCGAAACCGCCGGTCGTGCTTCCGGCTCCCGGCGCTTTGTCGTCCTTTTTGAACATATGGAGAGTCTCCTTTGGAGAAACCTCGAGGAACCCGCGGCGCACATTCTCTGCCCAAACAAATTGGTGATCTGATGGCAGGAACGGCGGCTGCGGTCCCACGACGATGGATCGCGAAAGATTCGACCCCGATCATGGCCGGATCGATCCCTGTTAACCATAATGGCCCGCTGCCACGGTGCTGGCCACCGTTTTCCAACGGTGTGGCGGCAGGCGATTTCGGCGCCGGATGAAGAGCCGCTTCGACGCCGCGGCTAGTGTCCCGATTCTGGAATTCGCATGAGCGAATTCCAGGATCAAAGGGACACTACCTATTTGATTCTCGTGTCATTCAGCTTCCGAAATCCGGCACATGAAATGTGCCGAACTTCGAAACCATGACACTAGGGCATTATCCACACACGTGGAATCGGCCGGAGCCGCCTGAACGGAAAATGCCCTAACGGCGGCCGAACGCAATGAAGTGCGGGTTATCCTGGCTCGGCTTGCCATAGAGCAGCGGCTCGCCGGAAACCGACTCGACCGAGCCGCCGGCCGCCCGCAGGATGGCCTCGCCGGCGGCGGTGTCCCATTCCATGGTGCGGCCAAAGCGGGGGTAGAGGTCCGCTTCTCCGGTCGCCAGCAGGCAGAATTTCAGCGAGCTGCCGGCCGGTCGTTCGCCGGCGACCTTGCTCCCGCCGAGATAGGCGGCCAGCGCGTCGCGGTCGCCGTGCGATCGGCTGGCTACCACTGTTGGGCCTTCCGGCGGCACCGGCCGGGCAGCAATCGGCTGCGGCTCGCCGTCGCCTTCGACCCGCCAGGCGCCGTCGCCGAGGCGGCCCAGATAGGCCACGGAAAGGGCCGGGGCCGAGATGACGCCGAGCACCGGGCGTCCCGCTTCGATCAATCCGATGTTCACGGTGAACTCGCCATTGCGGCTGAGGAACTCGCGGGTTCCGTCCAGCGGGTCGACCAGCCAGAAGCGACCGCCGGAGATGTCGGGGCGCTCGCCCTCGGCGGCGCGTTCCTCTGAGACAATCGGGATGTCGGGCGTCAACCGCTTGAGCCCGGCGAGGATGATCGCCTCGGAATCGGTGTCGGCGATCGTGACCGGACTGCCGTCGGCCTTGCTCTGGCCTTCGGTTCCCGCCCTGTAGTGGCGCAGGATGGCGGCGTCGGCCTGCCGGCACAGCGCCAACAAGTCCCTCAGCAGCGTCGCCGCCGAAGAGTCGGCCAGCCGCATCGTGGGAATCTCGTTCATTGGTGCCTGCGTGATTGTTATTCGGCTGCGATCCGGGGTCGCTGACCGTGGATCAGCCGCCACACGGTCTCCGGGGTGGCCGGCATGTCGACATGGGTCACCCCGTAGTCGGCCAGGGCGTCGATCACCGCATTGATCGCCGCCGGTGGCGCGCCGATGCAGCCCGCCTCGCCGGCACCCTTGATCCCCAACGGGTTGGTGGCGCACGGGATCTCGTTGTATCTGAAATCGATCGACGGCAGATCGTCGGCCCGCGGCATGGTGTAGTCCATGAACGAGCCGCTCAGGAGCTGGCCGCTTTCCGGCTCGTAGACCGTGCACTCATGGAGCGCCTGGCCGAGCCCCTGGGCGATGCCGCCATACACCTGGCCGGCCACCATGAGCGGGTTGAGCACGGTGCCGAAATCGTCGACCACCGTGTAGTTCACCACGTCCACCATGCCGGTGTCCGGATCGATCTCCACCTCGCAGACATGTGCGCCGTTCGGGAAGGTGTTGGACGGCGGCGCGAAGGCGGCGGTTTCGTCGAACGGCGTTTCGGCGCTGCTGGCCTTGGCGATCTCAGTCAGGGTGATCGAGCGGTCGGTGCCGGCGATGGTGAAGCGGCCGTGCACCACCTCGATGTCGGCGGCCGCCGCTTCCAGCAACTCGGCGGCCTGTTCCCTGGCCCTCTCGACAATCTTCTCCGAGGCGTTGACCACGGCCACGCCACCGACCGGAATCGATCGCGAGCCACCGGTTCCGCGGCCGGTGGGAATGCGGTCGCTGTCGCCCTGAACCACCGTCACGTCTTCCGGCTCGATACCCAGATAGTCGGCGATGATCTGCTTGTAGGCGGTCTCGTGGCCCTGGCCGTTGGTCTGGGTGCCGATAAAAAGAGTGACAGCGCCGGCACGGCTGATCTCGACTCGCGCGCTCTCGTCGGGACCGCCGCCACAGGCCTCGACATAGGTGGCGAGGCCGATGCCGCGCAGCTTGCCGCGTGCCTTTGCTTCTCGCCGGCGCTCATCGATCGATTCCCAGCCGCTCTGCGCCAGCGCCTCGTCCAGGTTGCGGGCGAATTCACCGCTGTCATAGGTCAGCCCCAGCGCGGTGTCGTACGGCATCGCCTCCGGTGGAACGTAGTTGCGCCGCCGCAATTCGGGGGCCGGGATACCGAATTGCCGGGCCGCCGCGTCGACGATTCGCTCGACGACGAAAGCCGCTTCGGGTCGGCCGGCCCCGCGATAGGCGTCGACCGGCTGGGTATTGGTGAATACGCCGCGCACATGCACATAGGCCGCCGGAATGTCGTACAGGCCGGTCAGCATTTGGCAGCCCGCCAGGGTTGGGATGAGTGGCCCGTACGTTGACAGGTAGGCGCCCAGATTGGCGATCGTGTCGACGCGAATGGCCAGCATCTTGCCATCGTCGTCGAGCGCCAGCTCGGCCCGGGTCACGTTGTCGCGGCCGTGATCGTCGCTGACGAAACCCTCGGAGCGGTCGGCGGTCCACTTCACCGCGCGGCCGAATTTCCGCGCCGCGTGCAGCGTCGCGATGTATTCCGGATACATGAAAATCTTCATGCCGAAGCCGCCGCCGACGTCGGTGGTCATCACATGGAACTTCTCGGGCGGTAGGCCGAAGATGTCGTCGGCCAGTTGATTCTTGATCCCGTGCACCCCCTGGCTCGACACATAGAGGGTGAACCGCTCGCTTTCTGGGTCGAAGGCGGACAGGCAGGCGCGACCCTCCATCGGGTTGGCCAGCACCCGATTGTTGACCAGATCGACAGTGACGACACGCGGGGCCTTGGCGAAGGCGGCGTCGACGGATCCGGCATCGCCGAGCTCCCAGTCGAACACTAAGTTGCCGCGTTCCAGATCCCAGACCCGTGGCGCCTCGTCGGCAAGCGCGCCGGCGGTGTCCACGATGACGGGCAGCGTCTCGTAATCGACCTCGATCATCTCGGCGGCGTCGCGCGCCTGATCCAGCGTCTCGGCAACGATCAGCGCCACCGGGTCGCCGACATGACGCACCCGCTCGGCGGCCAGCGCCGGTCGCGCCGGCTTCGGCATCTCCCACCCGCCGCGGTTCTTCGGGACGAAGCCGACCGGGATCGACCCGACACCATCGGCGGCCAGATCGGCATTCGTCGTCACGCCGATGACGCCGGGCGCCGCGATCGCGGCCGACACATCGATCGAGGCGATGCGCGCATGGGCAAAGGGCGACCGCAGGATGTACCCTGCTGCCTGGCCGGACAACACGACATCGTCGGTATAGCGGCCCTTGCCGGTCAGCAGGCGCGGGTCTTCGGTTCGCGGAACCGCCTGTCCAATGCCGAACTTCGCCATCATCAGCCTCGTCTGGTGTGCGGAAAACGATCGGCCGGGCGGGCGGCCTCTCGGAAAAGAATCTGCGACGGCGTCCGCCCTCGTCAATGACCGCTACGGCCGACGCGCACCGTCCCGCATTGTCGTTTGTCATTTAGCAGATGGTCAAACCTTGATTCCTAGGATCGTGGAATGAGCATCCTGCCCGAAATCAGAGACGGCCTCCTGCTGGGCGTGCTGGCCGCCGCCTTGTCAGGTGCCGGGTCTGCGGCCTTGGCGCAGACTGCGTTGTCGCCGGCCGAGCCGGTCGACGGACCGGCGCAGGTGGTGGAGGGCGACCGGATGATCGTCAACGGCCTGCCGGTTCGCCTCTACGGCATCGACGCGCCGGAGACCGGCCAGCAATGCCGCTCGGCGCGCGGTGCCCCATTCGATTGCGGCGAAGCCGCCCGCGCCGTCCTTGAACGCATGATCGGGTCGAGTCCGGTGCAGTGTTCGATTTTTTCGGTCGCGACGAGCGGCGACCAGATCGGGCTGTGCAAGGTCGGCGGTGCGGATCTCGGAGCGCGTATGGTCGCCGGCGGCTGGGCGTTCCCGCAGCGGCGGCTTTCCAATCGCTACGAAGCGATGGAGGCGCGGGCTCAATCGGCCGGCGCCGGGCTGTGGGCGGGGTTGGCCGAACGACCTTGGCTGTGGCGCCGCCGGCAAGGCGGCTAGGACTATGCGCCCCGATTAGTTGGCGGGCGGTTTCGGGCGGCGCCTCGGTTTCCGCGCCGGGGCCGGTTTCGGCTTGGGCTCGGGGGCGGGCGCCGCGCTGGGATTTGGCCGCGCCCCCGGCTCGTCGGTCTCGTCCTCGTGGACGTCGTCATGCTCCTCGCCGGTGGTGATGGCGGCCGACAGCA
Source organism: Inquilinus sp. (assembly GCA_013003675.1). Classification (GTDB taxonomy): domain Bacteria; phylum Pseudomonadota; class Alphaproteobacteria; order DSM-16000; family Inquilinaceae; genus JABDIP01. Next base: position 6,148 of record JABDIP010000319.1, on the reverse strand, counting down.
CCGGTATGTCGGCCGATTCCTCCTCTTCTTCGCCGGTCGCCGCCGCGGCGCCGCGTTCGAGCCGCCGGTATTGGCGCAGGCTGAAGGGCATGCTGGCCAGATAGATAATGCCGATGGCGGTCAGTGTCAGCCAGGTCTGGCTCACAAGCGAAGCGGCCAGCAACGCCACCCCGAGCAGCACCGGCACGATGTAGCGGTAGGGGATGCGCGCGCCCTTCATCGAGAAGGTCGGCAGGCGGCTGACCATCATCATCGACACGAACAACGTCCAGACGGCGACGACGACGGCCGGAAACCGCACCGCGTGGTCCAGCTCGAAGCTGATCATCATCGGCATCAGCACCAGGCCGGCGGCGCCCGGCATCGGCACGCCGGTGAAGTAGTTGGACGCCCAGGGTGGACGGTCGGGTTCGGCGATCTTGGTGTTGAACCGGGCGAGGCGCAGCGCCGAGCAGACGCTGAACGCAAGCACGGCGATCCAGCCCAGCCGGTCGGCCTCCTGCATGACCCACAAATACAGCAACGTCGACGGCACCACGCCGAAACTGACGAAGTCGGAAAGGCTGTCGAGCTGGGCGCCGAAATTGCTCTGCACCTTGAGCAGGCGGGCGACCCGGCCGTCCAGTCCGTCCAGTATGGCGGCGATCAGCACCGCGATCACCGCCGCCTCCCAGCGCTCCTGGATGGCGAAGCGTATGGCCGACAACCCGGCGCATAGGGCCAGGATCGTCAGGATGTTCGGCAGCAACCGGTTCAGCGTCTGGCCGCGTAGGCGCGGCGTTCGACGGGTCCGCATGCGCATTCTAACGCACCTCGCCTTCTCGCTGCGCCTCGGTCGCTTCCAGATCGGCGATCACGGTTTCGCCGCCGATCGCGCGCTGCCCGACCACGACCAGAGGGGCGACGCCGTCCGGCAGGTACAGGTCGGTACGGCTGCCGAAGCGGATCAGGCCAAAGCGCTGGCCGGTCTTGACGTCCTGTCCCTCCTTCAGGTCGCAGATGATGCGTCGGGCGACCAGCCCGGCGATCTGCACGAAGACGATGTCGCGCCCGTCGGCCAGACGCAGCAAGGCCGCGGCCCGCTCATTGTCCTCGCTCGCCTTGTCCAGGCTGGCGTTGACGAAGGTGCCGGCGTGGTACTCGACCTCCTCGATCTTGCCGGCGGCGGGGACCCTGTTCACATGGACGTCGAAGACATTCAAGAAGATGCTGACCCGGGTTCGCGGCTTGTCGCCGGCGCCGAGCTCGGGGGGTGGCACCGCCTGGGTAATCATCTGCACCCGGCCATCGGCCGGGCTGACGACAAGGCCGGGCCGCGTCGGCGTCACCCGGTCCGGATCGCGGAAGAAATAGGCGCACCATGCGGTCAGCCCCAGCCCGATCCAGCCGACCGGCTGCCACACCAGGCCCAGCACGGCCGACGCCACCGCGAAAATGGCGACGAATGGCCAACCCGCCCGATGGATCGGGACCAGGACCGACTTGATCGTGCCAATCGGGCTTTCGCCGGCAGTGTCCATCATGGTCCTTTCAGTTTGACCGCATCGCCCCGCCGGTCAAGCAGGCGCGGCGGATAGGGTACTCGACGGGGCGACGGCCGGATCGTGCTATCTGGGAAGGCATTGGTCGAGCGGCTGACTTTCGGACCCCGCAGTCGCCATCGACCGGAACGGCCGGTGGGAACTGGTGGGCGCGGCTGGGATTGAACCAGCGACCCCCGCCGTGTGAAGACGGTGCTCTCCCGCTGAGCTACGCGCCCGCTCAACTCGCCGCGCATATCTATGGCCGGCCGATACGACTGTCAAGAAAGCGCCGTCTTCTTGCTGTTCCTTAACGTTGGTGGGATATAAGGCCAGTCGGGTGCCAGGTCCGGCGCGTCCCAGCAGTGCCGCTGCGTTTTACGGGGGTGTTTGAACGATGACCGGTAGTTCAAGGATGCGCCGCGTGGCTACGCGGCGTCCGCGTCTTGCCGCGATCGCGATGTCCGTCGCATTCGCCGTGTCCGGGCCCGCCGCCGCCGACACGCCAGCGGTCGCTGTCCACTACGAGGTCTTCGCCGGCGGCCTGCACGTCCTGTCCAGCGGAATGGAGTTGAGCCTCGATTCCCGACGCTATGATGTTCGGGTGAATGCGCAACTCGTCGGCATGCCGGGCTGGTTCGCCGATTGGTTCGCGGTCGTCCAGTCCGATGGCGGCATCGACACCAACGGTCTCAGCCCCGACCGCAACCGGTTCGAGCGCATCCGCCATGGCGAGACCCGGATAACGGAGCTTGATTTCGCCGAGGATGGCGGCGTGGCGGTGACGTTCTCGCCGGAACGGAACGATATCGGCGAACCGCTGCCGACCGATCTTCTCGCGGGCGTGCTCGACCCGCTCTCGGGCGTTGCCCAGTTGATGTGGGCCGTGACCGGCGGTGCCGATTGCGACACCACGGTGGCCGTCTTTGACGGTCGCCGCCGATACGATCTCATTGTCACCGATCTCGGTACCGAGGAGCTGGAAAGCTCGCGGCGCTCCGCCTTTGTGGGTCAGGCCCGGCGCTGCCGGATGCAGCTCGAGCCCGTGGCCGGCGTTTTCGACGAAGATGAGGACAGCGTGTGGAACCGCGATAGCGATCCGCGCCGCCGCCGGCTCGACATCTGGATGGCGAACCCGGTCGCCGACGGTCCGGCCGTGCCGGTCAAGATGGTCGGCCGCTCGAGAATGGGCGCCGTCGTCGTCCATCTGCGCGACGCGCGGCCGAGCAGCGAACTCGGTCGGGCGACCGCCGACGCCTCCGCCCCCGACGTTCCCACGCTCGACTGCGGCACGCCCTGCTAGGATTGCCGGCGGAATGCGGGCTTAGCGGTTGCGCTGGAACCGCAATCGTCGAAGGGCGCCCGCCAGGTCGGATAGCCGGTCGATGACGAGATCGGCGCCGAGGCCGTCGACCGGCTTGCGCGAATAGCCGTACCGGACGGCGATCGACGCCATGCCGGCGGCCCGCGCCGCGTCGATATCCGCGGTGCTGTCGCCGATCATCACCGCACCCTCGACCGTGCGACCGAGCTCCGCCAGCGCTGCCAGCAGCGGTTCCGGGTCCGGCTTTCGCCGCGACAGGCTGTCGCCGCCCAACACAACGCCGAACCGGTCGTCGAGCCGTAGGGCTCGCAACGCGGACCGGGTCGCTGCGACAGGCTTGTTGGTGCACAGACCCAGCGCGACCCCCTCGGCAGCCAGCGCCGACACGACCTCGGTGGCGCCGGGGAAGAGGCAGGCCGGGCCCGGCGGGCTTGCCTCAAGCAGCGCCAGATAGCGCGTCAGCAATATGTCCTCTTCCGCCGGGGGCAACGCCAGCGCGTGAGCGGCAAGGGCGCGCTCCAGCAGCCGCGGCGCCCCGTCGCCGATCATCTCGCGGACCGCCGCCAGCGCCAGCGGCGGACAGCCGAGCGGCACGAGCACGTGGTTGATCACCTCGGCGATTCCGGGCGCGCTGTCGACCAGCGTCCCGTCGAGATCGAACAGCACGGCGCGGGGCAAGGCGGCGGAGGGGGCGTCGGTCATCATCGGCGGCCGGGATGAGATTGGCGAGGCCGCCGCTATAGGCGGGCGCGGGCCCCGCTGTCCAGGCCATGCGGCCCCGCCGGTATGGTTAACGCCCTGTAAACGCCTGCCGGCGCAGCGTGGTCGGGAGGTAGGAAACGGCAACAAAAGTTTATTTGGGCGCGAAATGCCATTGTGGCACCAACAGGCCGCCACGCTGCCGGCCGATTCGTCGACCAGTCTCTCCGGTCCGCGAAACCATGTGCCAGCAGCCGAGTTCGACTTGAACCGCGAAACAATCCGTTCCACGTCCGGAGCCGTCCGCGATGCCTGACCGTCCCGTCGCCTGCGTGGTACTGGCCGCCGGCAAGGGCACGCGGCTGAAATCCCGGGTGCCCAAGGTGCTTCACCCGGTCGCCGGTTGGCCGATGCTGCGCCACGTGCTCGATACCCTGGCGACGCTGGGACCCGATCGCGCGGTCGTTGTCGTCGGCCCGGACATGAAGGCTGTGGAACAGGCGGCGGGACCCTGGCCCAGCGTCGTGCAGCCTGAGCAGCGCGGCACCGCCGACGCGGTCGCGGCCGCGCGTGAGGTTCTGGCGGGTTTCGACGGCGATGTGCTGGTGATGTTCGGCGACACCCCGCTGGTCACCGAGGAGACGTTGCGCCGGATGCTCGACGCGCGCCGCGGCGGCACCGACCCCGCGATCGTTGTCCTCGGCATGCGGCCCGACGATCCCGGCCACTACGGCCGTCTCGTGCTCGACGAAGCGGGCGGGTTGGAGACGATTGTCGAATATCTCGACGCCACCGCCGAGCAGCGGGCGATCGGCCTGTGCAATGGCGGGCTGATGGCGTTCGACGGTCGCCGCCTGTTCGAGCTGCTGGACCGCATCGGCGACGGCAATGCCAAGGGCGAATTCTATCTGACCGACGCGGTCGCGGTCGCCCGCGCCGCCGGCCAGGCCTGCGCCGTTGTCGAAGGCAGCGCGGAGGAAGTGCACGGCATCAACTCGCGGGCCGACCTGGCGGAGGCCGAGCGGCTGATGCAGAATCGCCTGCGGGCCCGGGCGATGGAGGGCGGGGCGACGCTGACCGACCCGGAGAGCGTCTTCTTCGCCGCCGATACCGTTATCGGCCGCGACGTGACGATCGCGCCGTCGGTCGTCTTCGGCCCCGGTGCGACAATCGAGGACGATGTCGAGATTCGCGCCTTCTGCCACATCGAGGGCGCTTTGGTGCAGCGGGGCGCGGTGGTCGGCCCCTTTGCGCGTCTGCGCCCCGGCACCGATCTCGGGCCGGCAGCGCGCATCGGCAATTTCGTCGAGGTGAAGAATGTCACGCTCGGCGAAGGCGCCAAGGCCAACCACCTCACCTATCTTGGCGATGCCTCGGTAGGCGCGGGGGCGAATATCGGCGCCGGCACCATCACCTGCAACTACGACGGCTACCTCAAGCACCGGACGGAGATCGGCGAGGCGGCGTTCATCGGCTCGAACGTCGCCCTGGTGGCGCCGGTCCGCGTCGGCGACCGGGCCAATGTCGGCGCCGGCAGCGTCGTCGCGCGCGATGTTGCCGACGATGCCCTCGCCATCGGCCGTGCCGAGCAGGTGGAGAAGCCGGGCCACGCCCGCCGCTACCGCGAGAAGAAGGCGGCGGAGAAGGCCGCGCAGGCTCGAAGGCCGAAGTAGAGAAAGGGATCGCGGCATGTGCGGGATCATCGGTATCGTCGGCAAGGAAGCGGCCGCCCCGCGTCTGGTCGACGGGCTGAAACGCCTGGAATATCGCGGATACGATTCCGCCGGCATCGCGACGCTGGTCAATGGCCGCATCGACCGCCGCCGGGCGGAGGGCAAGCTCACCAACCTCGAAGGCCGCCTCGCTGCCGAGCCGCTGTCGGGCTCGATCGGCATCGGCCACACACGGTGGGCCACCCACGGCCGGCCGAACGAGACCAACGCGCACCCGCACGCCACCGAGAGGGTGGCGATCGTCCACAACGGAATCATCGAGAATTTCCAGCAACTGCGAACCGAGTTGTCGGGTATCGGCCATCGATTCGAGACCGAAACGGATTCGGAGATCATCGCCCATCTCGTGACCCGGTACCTGGATGAGCAGTTGCCGTCGCGCGAGGCCGCCGCCGCGGCGCTGAAGCGATTGGAAGGCGCCTTCGCCGTGGCGATCATCTTCGCCGGCCAGCACGATCTGATGATCGGTGCCCGGCGCGGCTCGCCGCTGGCGGTCGGCTATGGGGCGGGGGAGATGTATGTCGGCTCCGACGCGATGGCCCTGGCGCCCTGGACCGACCGCATCTGTTATCTCGACGAAGGCGATTGGGTCGAGGTGACCCGCGACGGCGCCGTCGTGCACGATTCCGATGACCGGGTCGTCGAACGCGCGGTCACCCAGACAGCGCTGTCCGGCGCGCTGGTCGGCAAGGGCCGCTACCGCCACTTCATGCTCAAGGAGATCTACGAGCAGCCGCAGGTGATCGGCGATACCCTGCACGCCTTCATCAATCCGCGGAACCGCACCGTCACCTTGCCCGAGCTGCCGGTCGATTTCGCCGACGCGACCAAGCTCACGCTTATCGCCTGCGGCACCTCGTTCTACGCCGCCC
>JABDIP010000297.1 GCA_013003675.1 Inquilinus sp. | reverse complement strand
CTCGCGGTGCAGCGCCAGCACCTGGCCGCAGATCTCGGGGTCGATCAGCGGGCAGTCGCTGGTCACCCGCAGCACCGTCCCGGCGCCCAGCGCCTCGGCGGCGCCGGCGGTTCGGGCCAGCACATCCTGCTCCGACCCGCGGAAAACCGTGGCGCCGGCGCGCCCGGCCTCCCCGGCCAGGGCGTCGCAGGCCGGGTCGTCGGGGATGGCGCAGCACACCGCATCGGCGCCCGGAACGGCGGCGCAGCGGCGCAACACATGGGACAGGACGGTCTCGCCGGCGAGGCGCTTCAGCACCTTGTCGGGCAGCCGGGTCGAGGCGCGGCGGGCCTGGACGATGACGGCGACGGTCATGGCTTGGCGCCCAGCGCTTCGGCCAGCGCCTCGGCGACCCGCGCCACGTCGCCATCCGCCATCTTCGGGAATAGCGGCAGCGACAGGCAGCCGGCGTAATAGGCCTCGGCCCCGGGCAGGGCGATCTCGCCATAACGGCGGCGGTAATAGGGCTGGCGGTGGACCGGGATGTAATGCACCTGGCTGCCGATTCCGCGCGCCGCCAGCCTGGCCATCAGCGCCGCCCGGTCGATCCCGGCGGCGGCGAAATCCACATGCACCGCATAGAGGTGCCAGGCATGCCGGCCGCCGGCGACCCGGCCGATCGGACGGACCAGCGGGGCGAGGGGGGCGAGGGCGGACTCGTAGGCATCGGCCAGGGCGCGGCGGCGTTTCAGGAAGCGGCCGAGCTTGGAAAGCTGGCTCAGCGCCAGGGCGGCATGGATGTCGCTCAGGCGATAGTTCGGACCGACCTCCGGCATCTCGTAATACCAGGGATTGGCGGTTTTCGTGGCTTCCGAGCACGCCAGCTCGGACTGCTCGAAGCGGGTCGGGTCGCGGGTCATGCCGTGGTTGCGCAGCCGGGCCAGGCGTTCCGCCAGTTCCGGGTCGTCGGTGGCGACCGCGCCGCCCTCGCCGGCGGCGATCGCCTTGGCGGGGGGGAGGGAGAAACACGCGGCATCGCTGCTTCGGCAGGCGCCGACCGGCGCCAGGCCGCCGTCCGCCTCGCCTTGCCAGCCGCCGAGGGCGTGGCAACCGTCTTCCGCGGCTTTCAGGCCGTGCTTGCGGGCGATCGCGGCCAGTTCCGCCATGTCGCAGCTCTGGCCGTTCAGGTGAACCGGAAACAGCGCCTTCGCGGGGGGGCCGTCCTCGCGCGCCAGGGCGGAGGCCAAGTCCTGCGGCCGCATCAGCCCGGTTTCCGGGTCGACATCGGCGAAGCGAACCTCCGCTCCCGTAAGCCTCACGGCGTTCGCGGTGGCCAGGAAGGTCATCGCCGGCACCACGGCGGAGTCGCCGGGGCCGAGGCCGAAGGCCAGCGCCGCCAGGTGCAGGGCCGCCGTCCCGCTGGCGCAGGCGACCACGTGGCCAACGCCGAAGCGCTCGGCCAGCGCCGCCTCAAGCCGCGGAATCACCGGCCCGGAGGTCAGGAAATCGCCGCGCAAAACCCCGCAAACCGCCGCCACATCGTCGTCGTCGACCCAATGGCGAGCATAGGGCAGCGGCGGGGCGGCGGCGGGGAAAGGGGCGTCGGGCATGGCGTCTCGGCCCGCGCAGTCTGCTCGATTATGGTAACCGCAATCTTAATGCGGCGGCCGCAACCGGGCTCAGTTCAGCTTGTGCTGCATCGGATAGCGGTCGTCGGTCATCACGTGCTGGAAGGCGACGCGATGCTCGGTGTCGACCAGCACCGGGGCCAGCAGATTGGCGGTCAGGTCGACCTTCTCGCCGTTCTTGCGGGCGGTGACGATCAGCAGGATCGCCAGATCCTCCAGCGCGATGTCGTAGGTGCCGGCGGCGTCCTCGATATGGCTCCGGTCGAAGCCGCTATCCTCGAGCCCGACCGGCAGGACGTAGAGGCCGATGCCCGGCTCTTCGACGCTCTGCAGCAGCTTGAACCGGTCGGCACCGTCATGCGGCAGATTGAGGAGGGCGAATTCCTGCAGCTCGCTGAAGCCGATCAACCCCTTGGGCAGGGTGACGGTCTTGTCGCGGTCGACCTCGTAGGTGCCGTAACGGGTTTCGATGGTGATCGACTTCGAGACCGCCGTCTGGCTGACTCCTTCGATCGGTCCGGGGTTGGCCATCGGGTGTTCGCTCACCGCCTGGGTTCCGAGAGCGTGCATGTATAGGTCCTCCACCTTTAGACAGGGTTAACGGCGCCCTAGCGGACGCCCCCGGGGGCTCCGCTACCTGAGGAAATCCACCAGCGAGATCGATTGCAGCCGGACCAGCGACAGGTACGAGGCCTGCAGCATGGTCTGATCGGCCGACAGGCGCGAAACGGCCACGGTCAGATCGGTATCCTCGATCCCCGAGATCGCCTCGCTGGCATAGCTGCGAAACTCTTCATGGCGGCGCTTCGCCGCCTCCATCACGCTCGATTTGGCGCCGATCTCGCTGCGGATGCGGCCGAGATCGTCGATCGCCGAGCGGGTCAGGTCGAGCGCCTCGGCCAGCACGGTGCCGCGGTCCGGGTCGGTCGGGTTCTGGCCGGCCCAGCGGGTATAGGCGAGCGCCCGCATCAGCCGCTCGAAGCCGGGCTCATCGGCGGTGATGCCGTAGTCGAGCTCGAAGCTGTCGTCGACCCGGGCAACGGCGGTGATGCCATCGCCCTGGTAGTAGCTGGTGTCGACGATGCCGGGCGCGGCGGGGGGCCAGGTCGCGGTCGGGTCGTAACCGGTGACGTCGACCGGGGCGATATTGCCGCGGCTGCCGGAGAACAGGTGCCGGCCCTCGTGGCGGACATTCAACGCCGAGGCGGCGTCGATCATGAAGGAATCGCCGATCTGGTCGAGGGCGATGTTGTCGGCGTTGTCGGCGTTGACCGCGATCGCGAGCTGGCTGAGCAGATAGGTGGCGCGGTCGACCAGGGTCGTCGCCGCCGATTCCATGATGCTCAGCCGGCCGATGGCGCGATCGATGTTCTTGCCGAACTGCTCGGCCTGGGCGTCGCTCTGCTCCAGGCTCAACAGCCGGTAGGAATCGACGCCCAGCTTGTCATAGGACTGCGCCACCTTGCCGCTGGCGATCGACAGGTTGCTCTCCTTCACCCGCGCCTGGGTTCGCGCCAGGTAGGTCTGGGTCTGCAGGAACTGCGCATAGGAAGCGACCCGGGTCATGATGCAAGCCCTCCGTTACCCGCCGAGATTGACCAGAATATCGAACAACTCGTCGGCCGCCTGGACGAGGCGGGCCGAGGCCTGGTAGGCGTTCTGGAACAGCACCATCCTCGCCATCTCCTCGTCGACATTGACGCCGCTGAAGGACAGCGCCTTGTCCCGCAAATTGCCGTGCAGCGAGTCCTGGAAGGCGAAGTCGGCCTCGGCGGCCGCCGCGTTGCTGGCGTTGAACGAGGCGATGGTGGTGCCATAGCCGCCCAGCGTGTCGTCGGTCGCCGGCAGCCCGCCAAGGGCGCCGAAATTGATCGTCTCGGCGAACACGCCGGCCAGCGCCCGCGCCGTCGAATCGTCGGCGGAGCCGATGTGGAAATTGCCGCTGCCCGCAGGATCTTCCTGCAGCTTGCCGCGCGACAGCAGATCGGGCCTCTGCACCAGGGCGTCGCGGACCGCCAGATCGCGGGCGGAGTTGTCGACACCGGGCCGCAGATCGAGGGTCGACAACAGGGTGCCGCTGTCGCGGACCAGGAACTCCGCGCCGTTCGGCCCTTTCAACTCGAGCCGCAACCCGCCGGTCACCTGCCGCGCGGTGGCGGTGACGCCCTGGCCCGCCAGGCCGGCGTTGATCGCCCGGGCGACCTCGTCGAGCCGCATGCCGGTGCTGTAGGCGGCGGTGAAAGTGCCGCTCGCGGTTTCGAAGGTCAGCGTGCCGGCGGCGGCGACCGTCGTGGCCGCGGTGACCACTTTGCCGGCATAGGCGCTCAGTTCCGGCGCCGTGGTGAAGAAGTTGTTCAGGCCGAAGAAGTGGCTGAAGCCGCGCGTGCCGCCGGCCAGGTCGATGGCGCTGGGGGTCAGCGGCGACGGCGGCTCCGGGTCGGCGACGACGATCCGGTCGGCGGTCGCCGCGGCCAGCACCAATTGGCCGGCGCTGTCGACCGAGGCGGCGATGTTCAGCCCGGCGGTGCCGTTGATCGCGGTGACGATGTCGCCGACGCTGGTCACCGTCGACAAGTCGAGGTCGAGGCGCGGCGTGTTCAGATCGCCATTGGCGTCGACGGTTCCGATGCGCACCGTGCCGGTGCCGGTGATCGGCGTCGCCGCGCCCGCCGGCAGGGCGACGCTGCCGGTCAGCCGATCGGCGCCGGGATAGGCGACACCGGCATTGTGGACGGCATTGATACGGTCGCGCAGGCGCGAGGCCAGCTCGTCGAATTGCGCCGCCAGATCGGGCAGCGCCGTGTCGCGCATTTCGATCAGGCCGGCCAGGGTGCCGGTGGTGATGGCACCGGTCAGGTCGCGGGCGCCGTCGCCCAGCGGGTTTGGCGGGTCGCTGGGGTTGAGGATGATGCCGGGCAGCATGCCGGGGTAGCCGGGGTCGCTGGGCGGCAAGTAGCGGTGGTCGGCGGTGACGATCGCCGCCGGCGCATAGCTCAGCTTGGCGGCGCGGGCTTCGACCAGGGCCTGGCCGCTCGGCGTCAGCACCACCAGATGGCCATTGGACCGCTCGAAATACTGGATCGGCATCAACTCGGCGACCGCATCGACCGCCTGATCGCGCAGATCCTCAAGATCGCCGGTCGGCTTGCCGGTCCGCTGCAGGTTGGAGATGCGGACGTTGAGCTCGGCGATGGTCTGCAGGTTCAGATTGATGCTTTCGACCGCCGCGGCGATCTCGCGATTGGCCTCGCCGCGGAGTTCCTGCACCCGCTCGGCGAGCCCGTTCAGCTCACGCGCGGCAGCAGCGCCGGCATTGACGGCGTCGAGCCGGTGCGCCGCGGTCTCCGGGTTGGTGGCGACGGTCTCCAGGGCGGTAGAGAAGCGCGTTATGGCGGCGCCGACCGAGCTGTCGTCGCCCAGCGTGCCGAACAGCGACTGCATGCGTTCGTAGAACTCCCGGCGGACGCTGCTCTCGCCGAGCGCGCTCGCCTCGCGGCGCACCTCGCGCAGAAGGAACTCGTCGACCGAGCGTTCGATGGCGCTGATCTGGACCCCGGCGCCGATGCCGTCGAGAAGACGCGATTCCTGGATCGCCGATTTGCGCGAATAGCCTTCGGTGTTGGCGTTGGCGACGTTGTTCGAGGTGACCTGCAGCCCGGCCTGATTGACGGCGAGACCGCTGAGCGCGTTGGTGAGCGTGATCGCGAGCGACATCGGCGTGCGTCCGCGTTAGAGCTGCTGATCGAGGCGCACGGAGACCGGCTTGAACCGCCGGCCCTTGCGCTTGTCGCCGGCCTTGCCATAGGCGGCGCCCTCGGATTTCTGCTGCTCCACCGCATCGACAACCGCCTTGAGCAACCGCTCATTGGCGCCGGTCACCGCCCGCAGCGCGCGTTCGTTGCGACGGCAGGCGTTGCGCAGCCGACCCATGGATTCGCGCAGGCTTTCGCGGCTCTGCTCGGGCAGGGTGGCCAGACCGGCCTCGTCGCCGCGCAACTCCGACACCATGCGGTCATAGGTGTCGATCAGCATCGTCTTGGTCGGCTGGAAGCTGCCGATCTCCGAGGCACGCATGGCGCTCAGCAGATCGACTTCGCTGTCCATCACGTCCACGAGCTGGTCGATGGTCTCGATCAGGCCGCCGATTTCTTCCGGGGTCGCGCTCATCGCTCTACCTCCTGGGTGCGTAGGATTTCCGCCATCACCTGATCGGCGATGCCGATGCCGCCGCCGGCGGCGGCGAGGCGGCCGTACTCGTTGACCAACAGCGAGCGGTAGACCTCTTCCGCCTGGCCGCCGCCAAAGGGGCCGTCCGTTGCGATGCCGGAGACCATGTGGCTCAGCATCTGCGACAGGAAGACCGCCTCGAATTCGTCCGCCGCGGCGCGCGCGGCGACCGGGTCCATGGTGGCGCGCGGCGCCTCGGCGGTTGCCGACAGGGGCTGGCCGGCGAGCAGGGCGTTGGCGGCGGGTAGCGAGGTCATTGTCCGGCTCCGCTCACATCACGTCGATTTCGGCCTGCAGGGCGCCGGCGGCGCGGATCGACTGCAGGATGGCGATCATGTCGCGCGGGCCGATGCCCAGCGCGTTCAGGCTCTGCACCAGCTCCTGCAGCGTCACGCTCGTGGCGAGAATGCCGAGCTTGCTGCCCTCGCCGTCATCCACCGAGATCTCGGTGCGCGGCACGACTTCGGTGGTGCCGTCGGAGAAGGCGCCGGGCTGGGAAACGACCGGCGTCTCGGTGATCCGGACCGTCAGATTGCCCTGGGCGATGGCGACGGTGCTGATACGCACGTTCTCGCCCATGACGATGATGCCGGTGCTCTCGTCGATGACGACGCGGGCGACCTGGTCGGGCTCGACGGTCAACTGCTCGATGCGGGTCAGCAGGCCGACGACGTCGTTGCCGCTCTCTCGCGGCAGATCGAGGCGTATGGTCGCCGGATCGATGGCCAAGGCGATGCGGGCGCCGACGGCGCGATTGATCGCGTCCATGACACGACGGGCGGTGGTGAAATCGGGATTGCGCAGCGACAAATGCACGATTCCGAGGCCATCCAGATCGAACGGGACCTCTCGTTCGACGATGGCGCCGGCGGCGATGCGGCCGGCCGTCGGCACGCCTTGCGTGACCGTCTCGCCGGCCCCCTGGGCGCTGAAGCCGCCGATCGAGAGCGGCCCCTGCGCAACCGCATAGACCTCGCCGTCGGCGCCGAGCAGCGGCGTGACGAGCAACTGTCCGCCGAGCAGGCTGTCGGCGTCGCCGAGCGACGAGACGGCGACATCGATCCGGCTGCCCTGGCGGCTGAAAGGCGGCAGGGTCGCCGTCACCATCACCGCGGCGACATTGTCCGTCTTCAGATCCTCGTCACGGACGTTGACGCCGAGCCGTTCCAGCATGCCGACAAGGCTCTGCTCGGTGAAAGGCGCGCTGTTCAGGCTGTCGCCGGTGCCGTTTAGCCCGACCACCAACCCATAGCCGACCAGCAGATTGTCGCGCACGCCCTCGACATCGACGATGTCCTTGATGCGCGATGCGGCGGCGGCGATATCCGGCAGCCCGGCAAGGGCGACCGGGGCGACCAGGGCGGCGAGGGTCGCCGCGCGCAGGATCGCGAT
>JABDIP010000290.1 GCA_013003675.1 Inquilinus sp. | reverse complement strand
CCGGTCGAGCCGTCGGGCGCGGCGGAGCGCCTGGTGGTGGTCCGCCATCCCGATGTCCAGCAACCGTCCTGGCAACGCTACTATCTGGCGCCGAGCTATCGCACCCTGACCGATGGCGAGCCCTATGCGCTGCAGGTGCTGAGCGAGATCCTCGGCGGCGGCAGCACCGGCCGCCTCTATCGAGCACTGGTCGTCGAGCGACGCGTCGCCGTCTCCGCCGGCACCGGCTATTCCGGCAACGACTATGACGAGACGCGTTTCGTCGTCTATGGCGCGCCGGCCGACGGCACCGACCCGGAGGCGCTGGGCGCCGCCATCGAGGCGGAGATCGACCGCCTGCTGGCCGAAGGCATCACCGACAAGGAACTGGCGGACGCCAAGCGCGGTCTGGTGACCGCCGCCGTCTATGCCCGCGACAGCGTCGGCGGCCCGGCGAGGGCGTTGGGATCGGCGCTGACCGCCGGCCGGACCATCGCCGGGGTCGAGGCGTGGCCCGACCGCATCGCCGCGGTGACCGCCGAAGACGTGCTGCACGCCGCCCGCCTGGTGTTGCGTCCCGACCGCTCGGTGACCGGATACCTGCTGCCGGCCGAACGCGCCGCGGAGTTGACCCAATGAGCGCCTTTCGCCGTCTTTCCCGCGCCGCGGCCATCCTTTCCGCACTGCTGCTGCTGGCCGTCGCGCCGGCTGCGCGCGCCGTCGACGTGCAGCGGGTGGTCAGCCCGATGGGGATCGAGGCGTGGCTGGTGGAGAGCGACGCGGTCCCGGTCATCGCCCTGGAATTCGCCTTCCGCGGCGGCGTCGAGCTCGACCCGGTCGGCAAGGAGGGCCTGGCAAATCTCGTCTCGATCCTGCTCGACGAAGGGGCCGGCAACCTCGACGGCGCCGCCTTTCAGGAGCGGCTGCGCAACGCCGCCATCGATCTCGGGTTCAACGCTTCGGTCGACGGCTTCTTCGGCAGCCTGAAGACGGTGAAGGACAACGCCGACGAGGCGGTCGGCCTGCTCGGCATGGCCTTGGCCGAGCCGCATTTCGAGCCCGATGCGGTGGAACGCATGCGTGCCTCCGTCCTGGCCGATATCCGCCGGCGGGTTTCCGACCCGGGCTGGATGGGGCGCCGCGTCTATTTCGAGACCGCGTTCGCCGATCACGCCTATGGCCGGCCGTCGCGCGGCACCGCCGAGACGCTGGCGGCGCTGACCGTCGACGATCTGCGCGGTTTCGTCGCCGAGCGCTTCACCCGCGCCAATTTGGTCGTCGGCGTCTCCGGCGACGTGTCGGCGGCGGAACTCGGGCCGATCCTCGACCGGGTGTTCGGCGCCCTGCCGATCGGCACGCCGGTCGTCCCGCCGGCCGATATCGAGCCAGCCGGGGCCGGCGACCGTATCCTGATCGAGCGCGGCGGGCCGCAGAGTTCGATGCTGCTGGCACAGCCCGGCATCGCCCGCGACGATCCGGATTTCTGGGCCGCCTATGTGGTCAACCACATCCTCGGCGGCGGCGGCTTCTCCTCGCGGCTGACCGAGGAGGTGCGCGAGAAACGTGGCCTGACCTACGGAATCGGCAGCTATCTGGTGAATTTCGAGCATGCCGAACTGATGATGGCCAGTTCTTCGCTGTCGAACGCCAATGTCGGGCAGGCGCTCGACCTGGTGTTGGCGGAATGGGCGCGGCTCGCGGCCGACGGGGTGACCGCCGAGGAACTCGACGACGCCCGGACGTTCCTCACCGGCTCGTTCCCGTTGCGCTTCAGCTCAACCGACCGGATCGCCTCGATCCTGCTCGGCATGCAGCTCGAGGGCCTCGGCATCGACTATCTCGACCGCCGCAACGCGATGGTCGAGGCGGTCACGCTGGCCGATGCCAACCGGGTCGCGGCGCGGTTGTTCGATCCGGCGGCGCTGGCGGTGATCGTGGTCGGCGAACCCGCCGACTACGTGCCGAACCGGGTGCTGCAGGGTGGCGATATCGCCGCCCGCGAACTCGGCCTCGGCGACAGCTGACCGCAGCCGGCGCCCGGCGACTTTTTCAAGGCTGGTATTGAAAAAGTCGCCGCGACGTCCGCAGGTGGTGGTCGACGGGGCGGTTTGCCGAGCGTGACCGGTTCACGCCGAAACAGTGCGAACCGTGAATCGGCCTCCAACTGTCAAATCAGATCACGATTCACGGCTCAGATCGTTTCGATCTGAGCCGAACTTGATCTAGGCTTCGCCGCGGTCCCATCGCGTCCGGAGCCCGAGCCCTATGTCCAGCCTGACCCAATCGCCGGCCTGGAAGCATCTTGCCGCCCACCATCGGCAGATGGCCGGCCAGCATATGCGGGAGCTGTTCGCCGAGGATCCGAATCGCTTCGACCGGTTCTCCCTGCGCGTCGGCGACCTGTTGCTCGATTATTCGAAGAACCGGGCCACGCCGGTGACAATGCGCCTCCTGTTCGCGCTGGCCCGGCAGCAGGAGTTGGAGGGCTGGCGCAGCGGCATGTTCGCCGGCGAGAAGATCAACCGCACCGAGGGGCGGTCGGTGTTGCACACCGCGCTACGCAACCGCTCGTCGCGGCCGATCCTGGTCGGCGGCCGCGACGTGATGCCGGAGGTGCGCGAGGTGCTGGCGCGCATGCGCGGCTTCGCCGAGGCGGTCCGCGATGGTACCTGGACCGGGCATACCGGCCGGCGGATAAGCGATGTGGTCAATATCGGCATCGGCGGCTCCGACCTCGGGCCGGAGATGGTGACCAAGTCGCTCGCCGCCTATCGCCACCCGGACATCCGCCTGCATTTCGTCTCCAACATCGACGGCACCCATCTCGCCGAGGCGATGAAGCCGCTCGATCCGGAGACGACGCTGTTCATCGTCGCCTCCAAGACCTTCACCACCCTGGAGACGCTGACCAACGCCCATTCCGCCCGGCGCTGGTTCCTCGACCGGA
>JABDIP010000285.1 GCA_013003675.1 Inquilinus sp. | reverse complement strand
TGCACTATGCCTTCGAGGTGGCGCGGACCCGGCGCAAGAAGCTGACCTCGGCCACCAAATCGAACGGCATCATCCACACCATGCCGTTCTGGGACGAACGTTTCGCGGCGGTGGCCAAGGACTACCCGGACGTCGCCACCGACCAGTTCCACATCGACATCCTGTCGGCGCATCTGGTGCAGCACCCGGACTGGTTCGACGTGATTGTCGCCAGCAACCTGTTCGGCGACATCCTGTCCGATCTGGGTGCCGCGGTCGTCGGCGGCATGGGGCTGGCGCCGGCCGGCAACATCAATCCGGAGCGCGATCACCCCTCGATGTTCGAGCCGGTGCACGGGTCCGCCCCGGACATCGCCGGCAAGGGCATCGCCAACCCGACCGCGCAGATCTGGACCGCGGCGATGATGCTCGACCATCTGGGGGAGACGACAGCGGCGGCAGCCATCGAGGCAGCGATCGCCACCGTGCTGGCCGAGGGTCGGGTGCGGACGGCCGACCTCGGCGGCACCGCGACCACGGCCGAGATGGGCGCGGCGTTCGCCGCCGCCCTGTGAGGCGGCCTATTCAGGCATCTTGACGGTCATCTCGATCGCCGAATACCAGGCGATCAGATGGGCGATATCCTCGTCGGTCAGCCCCTGGGCGATGATGGTCATCTGCTCGTGGTGGCGGGCGCCGGAGCGGAACGCCTCGAGCTGGGATTTCAGGTAGATGTCGCTCTCGCCGCCGATATTCGGCACGTCGGGACGCTTGGCCGCACCGTCGAGGCCGTGACAGACCGCGCATTGCCGCGCCATGCCGCGTCCGGTGGCAACATCGCCGGCGGCGCGGGCGGCGGTGGCGAGGCACAGGGCCAGCAACACCCCGGCGAGCAGCGCGCCGGATGAAAGGATTCTCATCGCTTTGTTCCCGGGCTGGGGAGTCGAAAGGCCCCGCCCCGGCACGGCGGCCGGGGCGGGTAACCGTTCACGGGCTACCGGACCGATCAGCCCTCGTACCAGATGCGGTACAGCGCGCCGGCGAAGTCGTCGGACAGGATGATCGAACCGTCCGGCAACTGTGCCACGTCGACCGGCCGGCCGAGATACTCGCCGGTCTCGTGGTCGAGCCAGCCTTCGGCGAAGGCGACCGTCTCGGCGGCCGCGCCCTCCTCGTCGAGCGACGTGAACATGATGCGGGCGCCGACCGGGATGGTGCGGTTCCACGAGCCGTGCTGGGCGGAGAAGATGCCGCCACGGTACTTCTCGGGGAACATCCGGCCGGTATAGAACATCATGCCGAGATCGGCGGCGTGCGCGACCATCTCCACCTCGGGGAAGGTCAAATCGGCCGGTGGCTCTTCACTGCGATACTCATTGGTGCGGGTGCTGCCGCCGCCATACCACGGAAAGCCGAAATTCTGCCCCTTCTCGACGACGCGGTTCACCTCGCCGGGCGGGATATCGTCGCCCATGCCGTCGACCTGGTTGTCGGTGAACCAGAGCTGGCCGTTCGACGGGTTGAAATCCTGGCCGACCGAGTTGCGGATGCCGCGGACATAGACCTCGCGGCCGGTGCCGTCCCGGTTCATCCGGATGATGCCGCCGATGCCGACCTCATCGTAAAGCTCCCCCTTCTCCGCCGGCCGCACGTTGAACGGCTGGCCGAGCGAGATGTAGAGCTTGTCGTCCGGACCGATGTCGCAAACCCGGGCGGTGTGATTATAGCTCTCCTCGTCGACCGGGATCAGCTTGCCCTGCTCGACGATCGGAACGGCGACCACGTCCGGCCCCTCGAAGAAGAACTCCGCCGCCGGGAACAACAGCACGCGGTTCTGCTCGACGATGTAGAGGAAGCCGTCGGGCGAGAAGCAGGGGCCGTTGGGGATCGTGAAATCGACCGACGGGGCGAAGCGCCGGACATCGTCGGCGACGCGGTCCCGGTCGCGGTCGGTCACCGACCAAACGGCGGTCTTGCGGGTACCGACGAAGGTCACGGTGCCCTGGGGCGCGACGGCGATGTGCCGGGCATCCGGAACGACCGCATAGAGGTCGATCTTGAAGCCGGGCGGCAACGAGATGTTTTCCAGATTGCTGCGGAGCTGTGCCGCCCGCGCCCCGCTCTGGTCCACGCCCTCCATTTCCATTGAGATGCCGGTCGTCTTGAACTGTCCCAGCCGCTCGAGATTGGACTGCGCCAGCGCCGGCACCGAGATGGTCAGCGCCATCGCGGACGCCAACAAGGCCGTTCTTATTGTCATGGTGGTCTCCTCCCGGGAGGGTGGCGTGTTATCGATTTTCAGGCCGCGCTGCCACCGATCACGCGGTTTCCACGATATTCGACCATCCGACGCCGCCTTGGCAAGCGGTGGCTTAATCGATTTAGTCAACGTCCGGCATGAGGCGGGCTGAAGACCCGCCGCCGTCGGTCAATGGCCGCGCTCGAGGACGAAGCGGGCGATCTGGCACAGCGTTTCGGCACCGTTGCCGAACCGCTGCAGACGACCAACGGCGTCGTCGACGAGCGCCGCGGCCCGATCGCGTGCCCCCGCCGGACCGAGCTGGCCGACGAAGGTGGCCTTGCCGGCGGCGCTGTCGCGGCCGGCCGGTTTGCCAAGCGCTTCCGTCGAGGCCTCCGCGTCGAGCAGATCGTCGACGATCTGGAACGCCAGGCCGAGGTCGTCGGCATAGCCGGCGAGCGTCGCCCGGTCCTCCTTCCCTGCGCGGCCGAGGATGGCGCCGGATGCGCAGGCGCAGGCGATCATCGCGCCGGTCTTCAGCCGCTGCAGTTCGGTAATGCCGGTCAGGTCCAGGGACCATCGCTCGGCGGAGAGGTCGATCATCTGCCCGCCTACCATCCCCTCCGGCCCCGAGGCGCGGGCGAGGCCGCCGACCAGCTCGGCGCGTACCGCCGGGTCGGTGTCGGTCGCCGGATCGGCGAGCACGGAAAAGGCCAGCGACAGCAGCCCGTCGCCGGCCAGGATCGCCGTCGCCTCGTCGAATTGGCGATGGACCGCCGCCCGGCCGCGGCGCAACTCGGCATCGTCCATCGCCGGCAGATCGTCATGGATGAGGCTGTAGCAATGGACCATCTCGATCGCCGCGGCGGCGCGCAGGGCACTCTTGGCCGGTGCGTCGAAGAGCGCCGCCGTCGACAGCAGAAGCAATGGCCGCAACCGCTTGCCGCCGCCGAGACAGGCATAGCGCATGGCGTCGATGACCCGACCGCGCGGCCCGGCGACGGGCGGCAACAGGCCGTCGAGCGCCGTCTCGACATCGCGGACGCAGCGTTCCATCGCGTGTTCGAATTGCAATGCCGCCCCCTTCCCGGCCCGAACTCGGCGGCCAGAAGATGGACGAGGCGTCGCCGGCCGGCAAGGCAGGAAGAATGAGGCGGTGGCCGTCGTCGGCCGGAGCGGACGGCGCGCCCTACTTCCCGGTCCGTTGCAGATGCTCGAAATAGGCGACGATATCGGCGATATCGTCTTCCTCCAGGGCCAGAGAGGGCATGCCCTCGTGCCGCTCCCAACTCAGATAGTGCTCGATGGAGTCGGGGGTCTTCAGGTCGAGGATCGTCGAGAAGGCGGGCGGCCGGGCGGGCGGCGCCTCGCCGACGCCAACCACGTGGCAACCGCCGCACCAGTCGATCACCGTTTCTAGGCCGGGCTCGGCATCGCCGGCCGACGCGGTGCCGGCCAGCGCGATCACCGGCGCCGTCAGCAAAAACCATCCCGTCTTCGCCATGCGATGGCTCCGCTCCGGTTCGATCCGCAGACCGCTGGGACCGAGGCCGACCCTATCCTCGACAGGGCCGGCCCGCCAAGCGATTGCGTGCTATCAGGCGAACGCCGCTTTGGGCTGCAGGGCGAGCGCCAGGCTCTGCATCGCCGATTGCAGCTTCTCGAAGGCGCGCACCTCGATCTGGCGCACCCGTTCGCGGGAGACGCCGTATTCACGGCTCAGATCCTCGAGCGTCCGCGGCTCCTCACGCAGCCGGCGTTCCGACAGGATGTGCCGCTCGCGTGCATTGAGGCTGTCGAGGCTCTGTTCCAGCAAACCCCGGCGCCAGGAGAGTTCGTCCGCCTCGGCGATCATGGTTTCCTGGTCCATGGTCTCGTCGACCAGAAGATCCTGCCACTCGCTGTCGCTGCCGTCCTTGAGGGCGACATTGAGCGACATCTCGCCGGACGATGACAGCCGGCGGTTCATGGCGACGACGTCCTGTTCCGGCACGGCAAGCTCCACCGCGATCGCGGCGACGGTCTCCGATGGCAGATCGCCATCCTCATAGGCATCCATGCCAGCCTTGAGGCGGCGGAGATTGAAGAAGAGCTTCTTCTGTGCCGCCGTGGTGCCGGTTTTCACCAGCGACCACGAATGCAGGATGTATTCCTGGATCGCCGCCCGGATCCACCACATGGCGTAGGTGGCCAGCCTGAACCCTTTGTCGGGATCGTATTTCCGCAGCGACTGCATCAGCCCGACATTGCCCTCGGAAATCAAGTCGCCGACCGGCAGGCCGTACCCGCGATAGCCGCGCGCGATCTTCGCCACCAGCCGCAGATGGCTGCCGGCCAGCAGACGTCCCGCATCCATGTCGCGGCTGTCGCGCCAGCGCCGGGCGAGGTCGACTTCCTGGTCGCGGCCAAGCAGCGGAAACTTCCGGATCTCGGAGAGATACCGGGAAAGATTGTCTTCCGGCGAGAAACTGACGATCTCCAAATCGATCATCCCCTTGTTGTCGATACCTGTGTCCGGAGCACCACCCATTTCGCCTCGCAAAAGCAGGCGGATGATCCGCCCCGATGACGGACCGATCGCATGCGACGACGATGGATGGACTCTTGCTTGTAGATTAGATGGGAACAAAGACTGAACTTTTCAAGGGGCGGGACGACACGGCCGCCGGCGCCGGCACACATCGATACGGCCACGACACACTTTTGCCGCGCGTCGGTGGAATTCTCTTGCACAACTACCCTCCCCGACCCACAGCGGATGTCCCCATGGCGATCACCGACGGCAGGAACGGATATGGCTGGCTGTCCATCGTGCTGCACTGGTCGGGCGCGGCCCTGGTCGTGGCTCTCTTCCTGATCGGCGAGCAGCTCGAGGAGTTGCCGCGCGGCCCGGAAAGAACCGAGACGCTTGCGCTGCACGTCTCGCTGGGAGCCAGCGCCTTCCTGTTCCTCGCCGGCCGCGTTCTTTGGCGGCTGGTCCAGGGCGAACCGACCCCGCCGGCCCAGCCGAGGGTATTCATGCTGATGTCGCGGCTGGTCCAGTGGGCTCTGCTGGCGGCAATCGCCACCCTGATCCTGAGCGGGCCGTTCATCCAGTGGACAGCCGGACGCGATGTCGAGGTCTTCGGCCTGTTCGCCATCCCCGGCATGCTGCCGCGCCTGGAAACGGCGCACGACGTGCTGGAGGAGGTTCACGAGTTCGCCTCGCATGCGCTGATCCCGCTCGTCGCCCTGCATGTCCTCGGCGCCCTGAAACACCTCGTGATCGACCGCGACGGCACCTTCTGGCGGATCCTTCGGCCGGCCCGCCGACCGTCGGCCTGACGCCCGGCCGCCTAAGCCGCCGCCTGTTCGGATCAGAGTCAGCGTGCGCCCCAGCGGGCCGAGAGGTCGATGTCGAATCCGGCCCCTGCCCCGCCGCCGACCGTCGGTTCGAGTTCGATCGAATAGAGACCGGCCCGGTCGAGCCGGACCGCCTCGGTGTCTGAACCGGACACGGCGATCTCCCGGTAGAGGGCATGGTCGAGGCGGGAGAATTCGAAGACCCGGATCAGCAGCGCGCCGCGCCGGATTTCGACCTCGTAGTCGACAACCACGTCCTGGCCGGCGAGGAAGAAGAACGTCTTCGGCCCCAACGCCATGCCGGATTCGCCGCGACCGGCCACGGTGACCGGCCCCGCGGCGATGTTGCTGTAGATCTTGTCGACGAAGCCGAGCCAAGGGGCCAAGCCGGTGTGATAGGCACCGCTCCAGAGCAGCAGGGCGCATATCTGGGTGGCAATACCGGCAACGAGACCGCCGCCGCGCACCCCGGCGCTGCCGCCGGCAAGGACCATTCGATGAGCCATCCCGCCCAGTCTGGGTGGCCGGTCTTGATTTCCGGTTAAGGGCCCCCCCTGC
>JABDIP010000281.1 GCA_013003675.1 Inquilinus sp. | reverse complement strand
GAAGAGGGCCCCCGTGGCCAACGATACCATTGCCTTTATCTCCCCCCTCCCGTGTCGTCTATCGTGTAGCCGGAGCCGGTTTCGGCGAGGTCGCAGGCGAATTTGAAGTCGGCAGCGATCTGCGCGTGGATGCGGTAGAGCGGCTCGCCGGCGGCGACCGGGTCGCCGACCTTCCTGAACAGGTCGATGCCGGCCCCCATGTCGGTCGGCGCGCCGGCCAGCCGGGCGATACGCGCCAGCCGATAGCAGTCGATGGCCGCCACCACGCCGTCCCGCTGTGCCAACACCTTCTTCGTACGGTTGCCTAAGGCGGAAGGCGCCGCCGCCCGCCCCTGGCCGTCGATGATGCGGTCCATCGCCGCCAGCGCCGACCCGTCGTCGAGCAGTTGCCGTGCCCGGACGAAGCCGGCGCCGCCCTTCAGTTCCGGATCGAATTCCAGGATATGCCCGGCCAGCTGCAGCGCGCGATCGCGCAGATCGGCCGGCGCGTCGGGCTCGCGGCGCAGCACCGCCATCACGTCGCGCGCCTCCAGGACCGGGCCGATGCCGCGGCCGACCGGCTGCGAACCATCGGTGAGCAGGACGACGATCTCGATGCCGACATGGACGGCGATGTACTCGAACAGCTTGCGCAGCCGCACCGCCTCGGCCCGGGTGCGGATCTTGGCGGTCGGGCCGACCGGGATATCGATCAGCAGGTGCGTCGATCCGGCGGCCAGCTTCTTCGACATGATCGAGGCGACGAGCTGTTCGCTGGTGTCGATGCCGAGCGGCCGTTCGACCGAGATCAGGATATCGTCGGCCGGCGACAGATTGACGTGGCCGCCCCAGACCAGGCAGCCCTTGGCATCGCGCACCAAGTCGCGCATCGCGTCGACGCCGACGTCGACGTTGGCCAGCACCTCCATGGTGTCGGCGGTCCCCGACGGCGAGGTGATCGCCCGCGACGAGGTCTTGGGGATGGGCAGGCCATGGGCCGCGACGATCGGCACCACGATCATCGAGGTGCGGTTGCCCGGCACGCCGCCGATGCAATGCTTGTCGACCACCAGCTCGGCGTCCCAGCTCAGCCGACCGCCGACCCGCGCCATCGCCCGGGTCAGCGCCAGCGTCTCGGCGGTCGTCATGAAACTGGCGCAGGCGATCAGGAAGGCGGCGATCTCCATCTTCGAATAGCGATGTGCGGCGATGTCACCGATTATCGCGTCGAGCTGCCTCTCCTCCAGCGTCTCGCCGCGGATCTTGGCACGGATCGCCTCAAGGCTCTCCGGCGGGCTCGCCTGGACGATCTCCACCGCCGTGCCCTCCGCCAGGCCGAGCCGGGCAAAGGCGCGCGTCGACAGGCCAAGCGCATCGGGCGCCAGCACCGCCGGATCGTCGACGATGTTCAATGTCGCCAGGATGCGACGCGCGCCGGTAAACACCTCGATCTTGTCGAGCGCCTGGAAATCCTCCGGCCGATAGGCCGTGCAGGCGCGGCTCAGAAACGCGACGTTCTCGCGATAGGTGTCGATGCCCAGACGGCGCAGGGTCAGCACGCTCGCTCCTCCCGTGCCGGCAGCGAATGCTGACCGGCCCCTCAGTAAAGGCGGGCCGGCCGATGGCTGCAAAAGAAAAACCCGGCCCCTTTCCTTGGTCGCCGACCGCACTATCCTGCCTACCGCGCCGTATCGACGACAGAAAAGGCCCACCGCATGAGTTGGCATACCGCCGAAACACTGATCGGCCGCGACGCTCCGCGTTGCGATCCGGTCGAGACGGTCATCGTGCCGCGCTCCCGCGACGTCGGCGGGTTCGCGGTTCGGCGGGCGCTGCCCTCGGCACGGCGGCAGATGGTCGGCCCGTTCATCTTCCTGGACCAGATGGGTCCGGTCGAACTGCTGACCGGACAGGGCCTCGACGTACGGCCGCACCCGCATATCGGCCTCGCCACGCTGACCTGGCTGGTCGAAGGCGAGCTGATGCACCGCGACAGCCTCGGCTCGGCACAGCGGATCCGTCCGGGCGATGTGAACTGGATGATCGCCGGCAGCGGCATCGCGCATTCGGAACGGACCCCCGACGAGCAGCGCCCGGTCGCAACACGGCTGGCCGGCCTGCAGGCCTGGATCGCCCTGCCCGCGCGGGCCGAGGAGTCCGACCCCGGATTCGCCCATCACGAAGCCGTCACGCTGCCGGTGATCGAGGGCGAGGGAAAACGCGTCGTGTTGCTCGCCGGCAGCGGTTGGGGCGAACGCGCGCCGGTCGAGACCTTCAGCGAGACCATCTACGCGGACGCCACCCTGGCGGCCGGGGCCAGCCTGCCGGTCGCCGCCGTGCACGACGAACGGGCGCTCTACCTGCTCACCGGCGCCGTCGAAATCGCCGGCGACCGTTTCGAGGCCGGCAGCTTGCTGATCCTGCACCCGGGGGACGACATCACGGTGACCGCCGCGACCGACAGCCGCCTGTTGCTGCTTGGCGGCCAGCCGATGGATGGCCCGCGGTTCATCTGGTGGAACTTCGTCTCGAGCCGCAAGGATCGTATCGAGCAGGCCAAGGCAGACTGGCAGGCCGGCCGGTTCGAGGCGGTGCCGGGCGACGACGACGTCATGCCCTTGCCGGGGCGCTAAGATATACGTCGGCCGCCGCCCCGCCCCGGATGCTCTGCACTCAAGTCAGTTGGTTGGTGACGCTTGGGATCGTCAACTGGCCGATGCGAAGGCCAGAATCGGGATATCAGCGGATGCTCGCGGCACTCGACGCCGGCCGCCCCTTGTCGCGCCGGCGCACGAGATCCCTTTCCCCGCGCAGCAGGCGCTCGGCCTCGAGCACGGCGTAATCGACATGCAGGTACCAGCCCCGCAACAGCGGTCGAAGCGCGATCCTCTCCGCCAGATGGAGCAGTGACGCGGCAACATGCCAATCCAGCGTCGGCCGGTGCAGGATCGCCCCGACGCCGCCCTGGTAGCCCTCCAACAGCGCCCTCAGCCGATCGGCCAATCGGCGCTCGCCGATCCGGGCGACCGCGTCCACGAGCAGCAGATGAGCGACAAGCCGGCCCAGATCGTGGT
>JABDIP010000249.1 GCA_013003675.1 Inquilinus sp. | reverse complement strand
GCCACGCCCCAGGAGAGGGAGGTTTGCGATGAAGACCCATGCGCGGGCGGTGGTCATCGGTGGCGGCGTGGTCGGCGTCAGCGTGCTCTATCACCTGGCCCGGAAGGGCTGGTCCGACGTGGTGCTGTTGGAGCGCACCGAACTGACCGCCGGTTCGACCTGGCACGCCGCCGGCCTGCTGCCGTTGTTCAACATGAGCTACACGGTCGGCCAACTGCACAAATACTCGGTCGATCTGTACAAGAGCCTGGAGGCGGAAACCGGACAGGATGTCAGCTTCCACGTCACCGGCAATCTGCGGCTGGCGACCAACCGGGAGCGTATGGACGAGTACACGAAGTACTGCAGTACGGCGAACACCATCGGCGTACCGTTCGAGTTGATCGGCCCAGCCGAGATCAAGGAACTGTGGCCGTTGTGCAACACCGAGGGGCTGGTCGGCGCGCTGTTCCACCCCGATGACGGCCACATCGCCCCGGTCGATCTGACCAATGCGTTGGCGATCGGCGCCCGCAACCGCGGCGCCACCATCCATCGCCACACCGAGGTCACCGGCATCGAGCGCACATCGGCCGGCGAGTGGCGGGTGAAGACGAGCAAGGGCGACATCGTCTGCGAGCATGTCGTCTCGGCGACCGGAAACTACGCCCGGCAGACCGGCACCATGGTCGGCCTCGACGTGCCGTCGATCCCGGTGCAGCACCAGTACATCGTCACCGAGCCGCACCCGGCGCTGGTCGAGCGCAAGCAGGCCGGGCTGCCGGAAATGCCGGTGCTGCGCGAATCCGACGCCTCCTACTACCTGCGGGAAGAGCGCCAGGGCATGATCCTCGGCCCCTACGAAAAAGGCGCGCCGGCGGTCTTCGTCGACGGCGTGCCGGACAGCTTCGGCCAGGATCTGTTCCCCGGCGACCTTGACCGGCTGGAGCCGCATATCGAGGCGGCGATCGCCCGGGTGCCGGTCTTCGGCGAGGCCGGCATCAAGAACGTCATCAACGGCCCGATCGCCTATACGCCGGATGGCAGCCCGATGGTCGGTCCGGCCTGGGGCGTGCCGAATTTCTGGCTGTCCGAGGGCCACAGCTTCGGCGTCACTGCCGCCGGCGGTTCCGGCTGGCAACTCGCCGAATGGATCGTCGAGGGCGAGCCGGGCATCGACATGCTGGCCGTCGACCCGCGCCGTTTCGGGGCGTACGCCAACAAGGCGTACACCAAGGCGAAGAACGAGGAAGCGTACGAGAACGTCTTCGTCATCCACTATCCGGACGAGGAGCGGCCGGCGGCGCGGCCGGCGAAGACCAGCCCGATCCACGACAGGCTCGACGCCCGGGGCGCGGTCTGGGGCCAGCGCTACGGTTGGGAGCGGCCGAACTGGTTCGCGCCGGACGGGGTGGAACGCAAGGATGTCTGGAGCTTCCGGCGCACCAACTATTTCGACCATGTCGGCAATGAGTGCCGGGCGGTGCGCGAGCGGGCCGGGCTGATCGACATCACCAGCTTCTCGAAATTCGAGGTTTCCGGGCCGGGGGCGGAGGCGTTTCTCGACCGGCTGGTGGCACGGCGGCTACCGAAGGCGGCCGGTCGCATCCACCTCGCCCACGCGCTCACCAAGCGCGGCGGCGTACGCTCGGAGTTCACCATCATGCGCGACGGGCCGGAGCGCTTCTATCTGGTCAGCTCCGGCGCCGCCGAACGCTACGATCACGACTTCCTGACCAAGCGGGCGCCGGCCGACGGCACGGTGCGGATCGACAACATCACCACCGCCCATGGCGTGCTGGTGCTGGTCGGCCCGCGCGCTCGCGACATCCTCGCCAAGCTCACCGATTGCGACCTGTCCAATGCGGCGTTCCCCTGGTTGACCGGCCAGCACATCCTGGTCGGACAGGCGCCGGTGCGGGCGATGCGGCTCAATTTCGTCGGCGATCTCGGCTGGGAGCTGCACCACCCGATCGAATACCAGCGCCATCTGTTCGACGCGCTGGTCGGCGCCGGCGCTGAGTTCGGCCTCGGCCTGTGCGGCATGCGGGCGATGGATTCGCTGCGCATCGAGAAGTCCTATCGCATGTGGGGCCAGGACCTCACCCGCGACTACACCCTCCTGGAGGCCGGACTCGATCGCTTCGCGGCGCTCGACAAGGGCGAATTCGTCGGCCGCGAGGCGCTTGTCGCGCAGCGGGAGGCCGGTGTCCCGCACCGCTTCGTGACCCTGGAGGTGCAGCCCGACGACGCCGATTGCCTGGGCAACGAGCCGCTCTACCAGGGCGGCGAGATGGTCGGCCGCTGCACCGCCGGCGCCTATGGCCATTTCGTCGGCAAGAGTCTGGCTTTGGCCTATGTGCGGCCCGACGCGGCGGCGCCGGGCTCGGCGTTGGAGGTCGAGATCCTCGGCCGCCGTTTCCCGGCGACGGTAATCCCGGAATCGCCCTACGACCCGGAGAACGCCTCGCTCAGGGCGTAAGTCGGGCGGCCAGCGCCCGGCCCAGGGCGCGGCCGCTGTCGAAGGCGGCTTCGACGCGGGCGCCCAGGCACCAGTCGCCGGCGGCCCCTAGCGTGCCGTCGCCGGAGAGCAGGCAGGGCTCGCCGACCGGCTCGAGGGCGCGGGCATGGCGCCAGCGGTGCGCCGCCCGATAGACCGGCGCGGCCACGGCGCCGCTCGCCTCGGCGAGGGCCGCCAACAGCGCGTCGGCGATCGCCTCGCGCTCTTCCTCCAGATGGTCGCGGCTCCACACCGGATCGCCATGGATCACCCAGCATTCCGGGCGCGGTGACCGGTCGGGAAGGGCGCTGGTCCGGGCCGCCCAGGTGATCGGGCCCCGGCTCGGGCGGATGACGTCGGCGATGACGGGCAAGGCGTCGAAGGCCGCCAGTACCGTCCAGCACGGCGCCATATGGGCGTCGACCGCGCGATCGAACGGCGCGCCGAACGGCTCCAGCAGCGCCAGCGCCTGCGGTGCCGGGGCGGTGACGGCGATGGCGGCATAGGGGCCGGCGGTGACGCTCTCGTCGTCGAGGGTCAGGGCCCAGCCGTCGCGCCGGCGGGTCAGTCCCGTCACCCGCCGGCCGCGATGCACCGTTTGCCCGTCAGCCAGCGGCCGGACCATCGCGCTCATGCCCGGCGTCCCGACGAACCATCGGTCTCGGTGTCTGGACCTTTCATCGCCGCTGCCATCCAGCCGGTGGTCGCGGATCGCCGGCCGCCACTCGGCCGCGGCGCCGGCGGCGACAAGCTCCTGCATCGCCGCCGGAAACGCCTCGCCGCGCACGGTGGCATATTGCGCGCCATGATCGAAGGCCAGGCCGTCGACGCGCCGTGTCGCGATGCGGCCGCCCAGACCGCGGCTCTTCTCGAAGACCTCGACAGCCAGGCCCGCCTCGCGCAGGGCGGCGCCGCAGGCCAGCCCGGCGATCCCGGCGCCGACGATGGCGACCGGCAACGCGCTCATGCTCGGATCGCGGACATGCGATCAGGCATGCCCGGCGGGCGCGGCGATCCGCTCGGCCTCGTCCATCGCCGCCAACGCGTCGCCCAGCAGCCGGCTCGCCAACGCTCCGGTCACCTCGCGCGGCGCATGGATCATGCCGCTGCGGACCGCCATCGCCATGGCCAGCGCCTGCAGCACGTCGCCATTGCTGGTCTCGCCGACGACGCCGATATCGCGATCGAGCGTGCCCAGCACGGCGGTCAGCAATTGCGCCACGCGCACGGCGGAACCGGTCTGCTCGTGCAGCGGGAAGCCGATGTCGAACACATCGCCGCTCGCCGTCGTCGCCCGGTAGGGAAGTCTCTGCACCATGCGCCGATCCCGTTCGCCTGTGTCGCCGGTTTGCCGGTGAGGCACCAGCCTAGCGCCACCACCGACGCTGGGAAACAGCCCCGCGCGCGGAGCGGCCTCAGTTGAGCCACCAGATCGAGGCGTTCAGCAGCGCGGCGAACGCCGTCCAGCCGAGATAGGGCAGGAACAGCCACCCCGCCCAGCGGTCGATTCGCCAGAACAGCACCATCGTCGCGGCCACCGCCGCCAGCAGCAGGACGATCTCGACCAGTGCGCCGCCGGGCCAACGCAACCCGAAGAATATCGCCGACCAGCCGAGATTGAGGAGCAGCTGGACGGCGAAGGCGATCAGCGGCCTTCGGCCGACGACGAAGCCGGCCCGCCGCCAGACCCGCCAGCCGGCGACCGCCATCATCGCGTAGAGGGCGGTCCACACCGGGCCGAACAGCCAGGCCGGCGGGTTGAACGGCGGCTTCGCCAGGGTCGGATACCAAGTGCCGACCGAGGTGGCGGTGACAAGCCCGCCGAGGAGCGACACGGCGAGGCAGGCCAGCAGAAACCCGGCAAGAACCAGGACCTGTGCGGTCGGGCGCGGTGTCATGGATTGGGGTTCGATGCCTGTGTTCCTCTCGCGCCGTCTACAGTCACATTTGCGCTATTGCACTACCGCCGCCGCCGTCGCGGCCGGCTGTCGGCGGCGCTGGTCCGTCCGGCGGCGCGTCGACGCAGCTTCAGTCGCCCCAGTATCTCCAGACGCTCGGCATCGTCGGCCGTTGGCCAGGCCCCGATTTCCTCCGGGGTCCGCAAGCATCCAAGACACCGACCGCTCCGCGGGTCGAGTTCGCAGACGGCGATACAGGGCGAGGGGATGGTGGGTGGCGTCGGCATGGTCGATTGTCGGCGTTGTCAGGGCCTGACACCGACCCGCTCTGGCCAAGTAGGCCGGAGGGAATGGGAAATCAAGCATGACACGGTGCTCCACCCTTGTGCCGCCGGGCTATACTGCGGTCGCCGGTGGACGATCGAGGCCGGCGACAGGGTGGCCCGGAAGACCGCCATTGGCATGGGTCAGGACACGATAGGGAGGATGGTATGGCAATCCGTGGATTTACACTTCTTGGCGTCGTCGTCGCGGCGGCATTGCTGGTTCTTCCGGCGGCCGCCGGAGAGGAGGCACCGAACCCCGATGAGTACGCCGTCATCGATGCCGGCAAGGTCGACTTCGCCGGCGCGGCATACTATCGCAAATGCGCCTCCGTCACGGCGCGGGTCGCGCAAGCCGGCGAGGAGATCGTGACCATCGTCGATGGTACGCAGGAGACCCGGAACGTCGCCAACGCGGGCGATTATGTCGTCCGCAATCCCGGTGGCGAGGAATACATCGTCGAAAAAGCGAAGTTCGAGGGACGGTACGCGCTGGTCGCCGGCACCACGGACACGTACCTGCCGAGCGGCCCGCCGGTGATGGCGGTGCCGTTGGCCGAGAACGTCCGCTTTCTCGCGCCGTGGGGCGAGGAGCAGTTCATCAATGCCGGCGGGTTCCTGCTCAACAACGCCGGCGACATATACGGCATCCAGAAGCGGGAATTCCTCGAAACCTACGCGAACTCGACGGCACAGGGCGAATTCCTGGGCGAGGGCGGCTGCGGTCGGCCGTGACGGGCCGGCCCGCCGGGCATCGCGGTCCGACGACCGCGGGGACCCATGGTGGGATGGGTTCGGTGTCGGCTTGGCGGCAGGGTTCGTCGCAAACACGCTGGTGCGCGATTGATGGCAGTCTAGACTTCGCTCTTCAATTCCGGGAGGAAAACGGATGAGCGGCGCCAAGGTGCACGGATGAGCGACGAGGCGATCCCGGCTGCCGGCGGTGCAGTCGGCCGGCGCGGACGCGGCGGGGCGGGGGCGCGCCGGGCCGCGCGGCGCGGCGGGCCGATCCAGCAATTGCGCGCCATCGAGCGCAAGATCGGGCTTTACGAGGTCCTCGGCGAGGAAGGCCTGGAACTCATCGAGCATAATGCCGAGACCGTGCTCGAGGAGATCGGCATAGACTTTCGCGACGATCCCGAGACCCTGGCCCTGTGGAAGGATGCCGGCGCCGACGTGCAGGGCGAGCGCGTGCGCTTTCCGCGCGGGCTGTGCCGGTCGCTGATCGCGACCGCGCCCCGCCAATTCACCCAGTACGCCCGCAATCCGGAGCGCAACGTCGAGATCGGTGGCAAGCATCTGGTGTTCGCCCCGGTCTATGGCCCGCCTTTCGTCCGCGATCTCGACCAGGGCCGGCGCTATGCGACGCTCGAGGATTTCCGGAACTTCGTGAAACTGGTCTATCAGATCCCGGCGCTGCACCATTCCGGCGGCACGCTGTGCGAGCCGGTCGACGTGCCGGTGAACAAGCGCCATCTGGACATGGTCTACAGCCACATGCGCTGGTCCGACAAACCCTTCATGGGGTCGGTGACGGCGCCGGAGCGGGCCGAGGACACGGTGGAGATGGCGCGGTTGCTGTTCGGCGCCGAATTCGTCGACAGCCATTGCGTCGTGATCAGTCTGATCAACGCCAACTCGCCGATGACCTTCGACGACACCATGCTCGGGGCGTTGAAGGCCTATGCCCGGGCCGGGCAGGCGACCGTCGTCACCCCGTTCATCCTGGCCGGCGCCATGGCGCCGGTGACCGCCGCCGGGGTGCTGGCCCAGACCCTCGCCGAGGCGATGGCCGGCATGGCGCTGACCCAGCTCGTGCGGCCGGGCGCCCCGGTCGTCTTCGGCAGTTTCGCCAGTTCCATGTCGATGCAGTCCGGCGCCCCCACCTTCGGCACCCCGGAGCCGGCGCTGGTGCTTTATGGCGCGGCCCAATTGGCCCGCCGTCTCGGCGTTCCGTTCCGCAGCGGCGGCTCGCTCTGCGCCTCCAAGGTGCCGGACGCTCAGGCCGCCTATGAAAGCGCGCAGACCCTGCTGCCCGGCGTGCTCGGCGGCGTGAATTTCATGCTGCATTCGGCCGGCTGGCTGGAAGGCGGGCTCGCCTCGTCATACGAAAAGCTGATCCTCGACGCCGACCAACTGGGCATGATGCAGGTGATGG
The DNA here is from genome assembly GCA_013003675.1 of Inquilinus sp. Classification (GTDB taxonomy): domain Bacteria; phylum Pseudomonadota; class Alphaproteobacteria; order DSM-16000; family Inquilinaceae; genus JABDIP01. The sequence goes on along the minus strand of JABDIP010000249.1, from coordinate 1,566 downwards.
CCGGCGGCATCGACCTGTCGACCGACGGCCAGGCGATGGATGCCCTGCGCGAGGTCGGGCCGGGCAAGCACTTCCTCGGTTGCGCCCACACCCAGGCGCATTTCCAGACCGCCTTCTATCGCTCGACCGTCGCCGACAACAACAGTTTCGAGCAATGGGAGGCGGAGGGCGGCAAGGATGCCGCGCAGCGCGCCAATACGCTGTGGAAGAAGATGCTGGCGGAGTACGAGGCGCCGGCGATCGATCCGGGCGTCGACGAGGCGCTGGGCGCCTTCATCGCCAAGAAGAAGGAGTCGATGCCCGACGCCTTTGCGTGACGCCCATGGACGGCCTCGAACCGCCAAGTGTCGCCCCCCGGTTATTTTCGGTCGCTGCGACGCCAGACGCCTTGGTTTTCGCTCATAAACTCCGCTAGATGCGCAACGGTCCGGCTGGTCCGGACCCAGGAGGGCCGGGCTGTGGCGGATGAAGACGAAATCGACCTTCGCTCGCTGGGCGACCAGGAATTGGTCGAGCAGATGTGGGACGACCTCTATGACGGCCTGGCCGATGAGGTCGTCGAAGGCACCAACATCCTGCTGGAACGCGGCTGGACCCCCTACGACGTGCTGACCAAGGCGCTGGTCGAGGGCATGCGCATCGTCGGTATCGATTTCCGCGACGGCATCCTGTTCGTGCCCGAGGTGCTGCTGGCCGCCAATTCGATGAAGTCCGGCATGTTCATCCTGCGGCCGCTGCTGGCGGAGACCGGCGCGCCGCGCATGGGCAAGATGGTCATCGGCACCGTCAAGGGCGACATCCATGACATCGGCAAGAACCTGGTGTCGATGATGATGGAGGGCGCCGGCTTCGAGGTGATCGACATCGGCATCAACAACCCGGTGGAGAGCTATCTGGCGGCGCTGGAGGAGCACAAGCCCGACATCCTCGGCATGTCGGCGCTGCTGACCACGACTATGCCCTATATGAAGGTCGTCATCGACACGCTGAAGGAAAAGGGCATCCGCGACGACTACATCGTCATGGTCGGCGGCGCGCCGCTGAACGAGGAATTCGGCCGCCAGGTCGGCGCCGACGCCTATTGCCGGGATGCCGCCGTGGCCGTGGACATGGCCAAGGATCTGATCCAGCGACGGCACAACCAGCGGGCCCCGCAGTAGAGTCGCCGGGCGGGCCGCGCGACATTCCGGATCGACCATGATTTCAGTTGCTCACCCGCCTTCTCGCCGCCGTACCGGGCGCCGCCGACTGGCTCGGTCGATGAGCGCAGAGGCGCCGCCGGTGGTGACCGCCCGTTCGTCGGCGATCCGGAAGGCCACGCCCGACAAGACCCTGATCGTCGCCTGCGGCGCCTTGGCACGAGAGATCACCGCGTTGATCACGACACAGGGTTGGTCGCGGATCGCGGTTACCTGTCTGCCCGCCAGCCTGCATAACCAGCCGCGACAGATCGCCGGGCGGCTGCGGACGGTGATCTTGGCCGCCGAGGGGCGCTATCGGCGGGTCATGGTCGCCTATGGCGATTGCGGCAGTGGCGGCGCCATCAACGCCGTGCTGGCCGAGACC
>JABDIP010000244.1 GCA_013003675.1 Inquilinus sp. | reverse complement strand
ATCCAGTGCTATCGGCAAGGTCGTCTTCTACGCGGTGCCGATCTTCGGCGTGGATTTCCCTTTGATTGTTCTCTGGCTGGTGATCGCTGCGGCGATCGCCACGGTCTATTTCAACTTCATAGCCTTCCGCGCCTTCAAGCACGCGATGGAGCTGATCCGCGGCGACTATTCGGATCCCAAGGACGCCGGCGAGGTCTCGCACTTCCAGGCCCTGGCGCCGGCGCTCTCGGGCACGGTCGGGCTGGGCAACATCGCCGGGGTCGCGATCGCGGTTTCGATCGGCGGGCCCGGCGCGACCTTCTGGATGATCCTGGCCGGCCTGATGGGCATGTCGCTGAAGTTCGCCGAATGCACATTGGGCGTGAAGTACCGCAACGAGTACCCCGACGGCACCGTCTCCGGCGGCCCGATGTACTACATGAGCAAGGCCCTGGCCGAGAAGGGCATGCCCGGCCTCGGCAGGTTCCTGGCGGTCTTTTTCGCGATCTGCTGCATCGCCGGTTCGTTGGGTGGCGGCAACATGTTCCAGGCCAACCAGTCGTTCCGGCAAGTGGTCACGATCACCGGCGGCGAGACCGGTTTCATGGCCGACAAGGGCTGGCTGTTCGGCCTGATCGTCGCCTTCCTGGTCGGCATCGTCATCATCGGCGGCATCAAGTCGATCGCCAAGGTCACCGAGAAGGTGGTGCCGTTCATGGCGGTCATCTATTGCACCGCCGCGGTGGTCATCATCCTGGCCAACATCGATCAGGTTCCGGCCGCCTTCGGCGCCATCATCGGCGGCGCTTTCAGTCCCGAGGGCGTTGCCGGCGGCGCGGTCGGCGCGCTGATCCAGGGCTTCAAGCGGGCGGCCTTTTCCAACGAGGCGGGGGTCGGGTCGGCCTCGATCGCCCATTCGGCGGTGCGCACCAAGGAGCCGATCACCGAAGGGCTGGTGGCCCTGCATGAACCGTTCATCGACACCGTGGTCATCTGCACGATGACCGCCCTGGTCATCGTCATCACCGGCACCTATACGGCCGGCGGCGGCATGAGCGGCGTGGAACTGACCTCGACCGCGTTCGAGAGCGTATTCTCGTGGTTCCCCTATGTGCTGGCATTGGCGGTGCTGCTGTTCGCCTTCTCGACCATGCTGTCCTGGTCGTATTACGGGGCCAAGTGCTGGACCTATCTGTTCGGCGAGAACCGGACCATGGACCTGCTGTTCAAGCTGATCTTCTGCATCTTCGTGGTGATCGGCTCGTCGATGACCCTCGGACCGGTGGTGGATTTCTCGGACTCGGCGATCTTCGCCATGGCAATCGCCAACATCATCGCGCTCTACATCCTGTTCCCGGTGGTCAGGGAGGAGCTCGACTCCTACTGGTCGCGGCTGAAGAGCGGTGAGATCAAGAAGTTCGCGGTCGATCGGGCCGGCGCGTAGCGCCAACGGCCAGGGCCGGCGGCTCCTAAGGGGTCGCCGGCCCGCCGCTATCGGGCGTAGCCGGACCATTTGCCGCGACCGTCGAACACCGGTCCGGCGTCGTCGGCCGCTCGGTCGGTGATAGGGTCAGTCGACTGATCCGGCGCCGGTGACGGGCGGCCGCCCAGTGTCGCCAGGACGACCAGCGCCACCGCCAAGACCAGGGGCAACGTTACCCGCAGCCCTCCGCCATCCCTCGGTCGCGGTTTGGCGGCCTTGTCTCGACGACTGCCGGTCCGGCCCGCGGCGTTCTGCGTCGGCACATAGGTCATATTAGCTCTCCTCATGCGAATGTTCCGCGCCGGCCCGTTGGGCGGTCTTGGATCTCTGCTGTTATTGGCCGAATATGTTGCGCCAATGCGAGGTAGACAAACGACAACTTCTTATCCAAGCCATGAGAAAAAGTGATCCATTGCTCCGATGACGACGGCCCGCGACCGGGCGACGGTTCCTTCGGTCGGCCCTGCCGTCGAAAAGCCGTGGTCGCTGGCTGGTATCGTTGGTGAGGCGACCCGATGGTGGGCCGGCGGCACCCTCCGTCGGCACCGCGACATTGGCGCTGCGACGAATCTGCTACGCTGGCGACGGCGTGGATCGAGGAGTGGGATGACCGCTACCAAGGCGTTTTTGAAGGACTGCATCGACCAGGGGCTGGGGCGGCGGAAGGCCGATCTGGTGGTCAAGGGCACCCGGCTGCTGAACGTCGTGACCGGCGAGATCGATCGCGGCGACATCGCCGTCTGCGGCGACCGCATCGTCGGGACCTATGAGGAGTATTCCGGCAGGACGGAGATCGACGGCCGCGACCTGATCGCCGTGCCCGGCTTCATCGACACCCATGTGCATTGCGAGTCGACCCTGGTGACACCGGCGGAGTTCGACCGCTGCGTGCTGCCGCGCGGCACCACCACGGCGATCTGCGATCCCCATGAGATCAGCAATGTGCTGGGGCTGGAGGGGATGCGCTATTTCATGGAGAGCGCGCTCAACACCGCCATCGACCTGCGGGTCCAGCTTTCATCCTGTGTGCCGTCGTCGCATCTGGAGACCTCCGGCGCCCGGCTGACCGCCGCCGATCTGCTGCCGCACCGGGATCACCC
>JABDIP010000223.1 GCA_013003675.1 Inquilinus sp. | reverse complement strand
GAGAGGGAGGGACCCGCGGCGAAGCCGTGGGAGGGTGAGGGCAGCGCTACGCCGCCGGTTTCGGCGGCAGATCCGCCAGCTCCGCCTCGTACGCCGCGTCCATATTAGGGGTCAGCCCGTGTTTCGACAGCGCCTCGGCGAAGGTGGTGCGGATCAGCGGCTGCTCGTCGGCATAGTCGATCTGGTCGCCGCCGATGCGCATGCTGATCCAGGCCTTGGGCACGCCCTGGGCGTTGCGGATCGACACCGTCTCGTGCTTGAAGGCGAGATAGCGCGCCGGCGTGGTGCCGGTGTTGAAGTGCTGGTGGAACCACATGTTCGGCGGCACGATCATCGATCCGACCTGCCACTCGTAGTATTTCGGCTCCTCGCCCTCCGGCCACATCAGGCTGTAGCCCTCGCCGGAGAGGATGATGACATGGGCGCCGGGCCCGTGCCGGTGGCACTTCTTGTAGGTGCCGACCGGGAATTGCGAGATATGGCTGTTCATCGAGCCCTTGGCCATGGAGAAGCGGATATGGCCGCCGCCGGCGCCGCGCTCCTTGGCCTCGATCAGCGGCAGGTTGACCGCGTCGGCGACGAAATTGGTCTCCAGCAGCAGGCCCTTCTGCTCGCCCTTGTTGGCGAAATAGTCGGGCTCGCCGGCGAAGCGGTTCTTGAAGTCGTAGGCCGAGTCGAAGATGAAACCGGTGTCTTCGTAGAGGTTCATCACCGGCGGGCAGTTGGTCACCGCCACATAGCGCACCGTCTCGCGGCCCGAACCGTTGAAATGCTGATGCCAGGCGTTGAGCGGGATGGCGAACAGCGCCCCCGGCCCCCATTCGAAGGTGACCTTGGCGCCGGCATCGTTCCACACCGCGGTCGAGCCGCGGCCGGAGAGGATCATGATCATCTCCTCGAACAACTGCCGCTGCGGCGCCAGCTTGCCCCCCTCGGGGATCTCGCAGACATAGCAGTCGTTCGAGGTGCGCGAGGCATCGTGGTTGATGAACACCGCCCCGCCGCCGCGCCGGGGCCAGGGCTTCAACGCCACCGTATTCAGGTTGGCCACGTAATGGCCGCTGATGATCTCCAAGCCCTCGTCGCGGACCCAGCGCGTATAGGGGGTTTCCTTCTCGGTGGCGAACTTGCTGGCGAGCTTCTCCGAGACGAGCGCGTCCTTGGCCATGAATGTCCTCTGGTGGTTTCTTGCGGGCGCGGCTGCGCGGCGGAGCGGGCGCGGCGCCCTTGAACCGGCCCTGTCGGCCGGTTGTGCGGACGATACGACGCGTCTAGAGTCGCGTCAATGGACCGCCGGTCCACATAGCGGAACACGCCCGCGGCAACGCCGTGGGAAGGTGAGGGGTGTCGATCCGCGCGGCGGATTGGCGACGAGAAGAGGAAAACAGCCATGGCCGGCGGAGACGAGAAGGACAAGCCGTCGCCCCACACCCTGGCCGACCATCTCTATGGCGAGTGGCAGCCGCACGAGCACGGGCCGGACGCCGACCACGACCACGACGATTTCGAGCTGGCCGGGCCGATCGAGGACAACCCGATCTGGGTGCAGGACAACGTCACGCTGACCAGCGTCGGCATCGACATCGGTTCCGCCGGCACCCAGATCGTCTTCTCCCGCGTGCATCTGCGCCGCCATGGCGAGGATCTGACCAGCCGCTATGTCGTCGTCGAGCGCGAGGCGATCTATCAGTCGCCGATCGGCCTCACCCCCTATCGCGACGAGACGCGGATCGACGAGGCGGCGCTCGGCGCGCTGATCGACCGGGCCTATGGCGAGGCGCGGCTGCACCCGGACGATATCGACACCGGCGTCGTCATCCTCACCGGCGAGGCGCTCAGGCGGGAGAACGCCCAGAGCATCGCCGCCATCCTGGCCGAGCAGGGCGGCGAGTTCGTCTGCGCCACCGCCGGCCATCACATGGAGGCGATGCTGGCCGCCTACGGCTCCGGCGCCGCCCGGCTGTCGCACGATCGCGGCGAGCGGCTGCTGAACATCGATGTCGGCGGCGGCACCACCAAGCTCGGGCTGGTCGAGGGCGGCCGGGTGCTGGCGACGGCGGCGATCCATATCGGCGGCCGGCTGCAGGTGGTCGACGGCGAGGGCCGGATCACCCGTCTCGACCCGGCCGGGCGGCACCACGCGGCGGCGGCCGGTTTCGACTGGGCGCTCGGCGACCTTGTGGCCGAGGGCGACCTCGACAGGGTCGCCGAAATCATGGCCGACACCCTGGTCGCGGCGCTGACCGAACGGCCGGTGCCCGAGGCGGCGTCGCGCCTCACCCTCACCGACCCGATCGGCGATCTGGACGGCGTCCGGGGCATGCTGTTCTCCGGCGGCGTCGCCGAATATGTCTACGACCGCGAAGCGCATGATTTCGGCGATATGGGCCGCCGTCTCGGCCGTGCCCTGCGCGCCCGGGCGGAGTCCGGCGCGCTGCCCTGGCCGCTGTTGCCGGCGCATGAATGCATCCGGGCGACGGCGCTCGGCGCCTCGGAATACAGCATCCAGCTCAGCGGCAACACCAGCTACATCTCCAATCCGCGCGCTCTGCTGCCGCGCCGCAATCTGCAGGTGGTGCAGCCGGATTTCGCGGTCGGCGAGGCCGACGCGGTCGATGCCGCCGGGCTGGCCGCGGCGATCCGCGAGCACTTGGTCGCCTTCGACCTGGACGGCGCGGAAGGCGATCTGGCGCTCGCCCTGCAATGGGCCGGGCATCCCGACTATGCCCGCATCCGCGCCTTCGCCGAGGGCATCCGCGACGGCCTCGCCGAGCGGCTGGCGCGCGGGCTGCCGCTCTATCTCATGCTCGACGGCGACGTGGCGCTGACCCTGGGTTCGATCCTGCGCGACGAACTCGGCGTGGCCAACGAGATCCTGGCGATCGACGGCGTCGTGCTGTGGGATTTCGACTATATCGACCTCGGCCGCATCCGCCTGCCGTCCCACACGGTGCCGGTGACCATCAAGTCGCTGGTGTTCAGCGAGGACCCGCGCGGCCCCCGACGGCGCGAGCGGCTTCACCATCACGGGGATGGGCACCATCATCACTATCGTGGCGATGGGCGCGATGGCGGGAGCCGGGACTGAGACATCGATCCCGATC
>JABDIP010000206.1 GCA_013003675.1 Inquilinus sp. | reverse complement strand
GCTGGCAGCCGCCCGTTCCGTGATCGCCGAGACCTCCCAATCTCTGGCGAAAGGTGCTGGCACAGTACCGCCGGCCAACGGTGGCGGCAATATGCTCATTCCTCGGGCTCGTTCCTAGACCAAGATCGCTTCAGATCGAATAGATCCGAAGCGTGAATCTTGATCACCTTCAACAAACTCGAGGCTGATTCACGCATCACACCGTTCCGGTGAGATGCGATCAGACTCTAGGAGTCACGACGCTCGCGCCAGGCGAACAGGCCGGCGACCTCATACAGCCACGGGTACTGCGAGACCATCTTGCGGACCTGGACCATGCGATGCGCCAGCAGGGTGATGGCGATGATCACCGCGGCATCAATGACGAATGCGGTTAGCGACAACAACTCGCCGTCGAACAGGGCGTAGGCGAGGAAGCGGTTGCCGCAGGCCAGCAGCAGGCCGTAGGGCAAAGCCCGGGAGGCGGGTTGCCAGCCATTCGCCAATGCCTGCCCGGTCAGGAAGGCGGCGGCGCCGAACAGCACGACGGTCAGGCCGATGAAGACCGCAACCGAGTTGCCGAGAATTGCATCCATGATCTGTCGCGGCCCGGTCCCGGGCGCCCTCTCTAATGACCGCCTTCAAGGTAGGCCGCCCGCACCTCCGGGTCGGCCAACAGCTCCCGGCCGCTGCCGCTCATGGTGATCTGGCCGGTCACCATGACATAGCCGCGGTCGGCCAGACGGAGCGCGTGGTAGGCGTTCTGTTCGACCAGGAACACCGTCACGCCCTGCTGCTTGTTGATCTCGCGGATCACCTCGAAGATCTGCTTGACGATCATCGGCGCCAGCCCTAGTGACGGCTCGTCGAGCAGCAGCAGCCGCGGGCGGCTCATCAGCGCGCGGCCGATCGCCAGCATCTGCTGCTCGCCGCCCGACAGGGTGCCGCCGCGCTGGCCCTGGCGTTCGCGCAGGCGCGGGAACAGATCGAAGACCCGGCGCAGATCCTCGTCGAAGTTCTCCGGATCCCCGTTCAGCGCGCCCATCTGCAGGTTTTCCAGCACGGTCATGCGCGGGAAGATCCGCCGCCCCTCCGGCGCCTGGGCGATGCCGTTGCGCATGATCTCGAAGGTCGGCATGCCGGTGAGCTCGTGGCCGTCGAAGGTCACCTGGCCCTGGCGCGCCTTCGGGTTGCCGCAGATGGTCATCAGCAGGGTCGACTTGCCGGCCCCGTTGGCACCGATCAACGTGACGATCTCGCCCTTTTCGATGGTCAGATCGACACCGCGTAGCGCGGCGATCGAGCCGTAGTAGGTGTGAACGCCGGCGACGTTGAGCAACATCAGGCGCCCTCCCCGCCGGCCGGCCCGGATTTGGCGGCATCGGCCGCGACATCGGCCGCCACCTCGGGCGGCAGTTCCTCATCCTCCTCCTCGCCGAGATAGGCGCGGATCACCGCCGGGTCGTTGCGCACCTGCTCCGGCGTGCCGTCGGAGATCTTCCGCCCATAGTCGAGGACGATGATATGGTCGGAAATCTGCATGACCACGCTCATGTCGTGTTCGATCAGCAGGATGCCGATGCCGTGCTCATCGCGGATATCGGTGATCAGGCGATTGAGATCGGCGCTTTCGCGCGGGTTCAGGCCGGCCGCCGGCTCATCGAGGCACATCAGGCAGGGCCGCGTGCACATCGATCGGGCAATCTCCAGTCGGCGCTGGTCGCCATAAGGCAGGCTGGACGCAGGTTCGTCGGCGCGGGCGGTCAGGTTGACGCGGTCGAGCCAGAAACGGGCAAGGTCGATCGCCTCCCGCTCGGCCTTGCGATAGCTGGGCACACCGAACAGACCGAGCACCGAATAACCCGACGCGCGCATCAGCGTGTTGTGCTGGGCGACCAATAGGTTCTCCAGCACGCTCATATTGCCGAACAGGCGAACGTTCTGGAAGGTGCGGGCGACGCCGGCGTGATGGGCGATGTCGTGCCCTTCCATGCGCTCCAGCAGATAGGGCCGCCCACCACGGTCCAGGGCGAGGCGGCCTTCGGTCGGCTTGTAGAACCCGGTCAGGCAGTTGAAGACGGTGGTCTTGCCAGCACCGTTCGGGCCGATGATCGCGGTGATCTCACGGTCGGCGGCGTCGAAGCTGACATTGTCGATGGCCACCAGGCCGCCGAACCGCATGGTCAGGTGCTCGACCTCGAGCAGCGGCCCGGCGCTGCCGGTGTCCAAGGCGGCACTCATTGCGCCGGCGCTCCCGCCGCGGCGACGGCTTCTCCGGCCTTGGCGCCCCGGCCGCCGCCGTGCAGGGTAACCGTCGGGTCGCGATGGGCGAGCAGGCCGCGCGGGCGCCACAGCATGATCAGCACCATGGCGCCGCCGAAGGCCAGCATGCGGTACTGCTCCAACTCGCGCAGCACCTCCGGCATGCCGATCAGCAGCAACGCCGCCAGCACGACCCCGGCCTGGCTGCCGAGCCCGCCGAGCACGACGATGGCCAGGATCACCGCCGATTCGATGAAGGTGAAGCTCTCCGGACTGATGAAGCCCTGGCGGGTGGCGAAGAACGATCCGGCGATGCCGCCGAACATGGCGCTGAAGGTGAACGCCGCCAGCTTGATGTTGCGGCGGTTGATGCCGAGCGCCTGGCAGGCGATGTCGTCCTCGCGCAGCGCCTCCCAGGACCGGCCGATCGGCAGCTTGCGCACCCGCAGGCTGAAGAAGTTGACGATCAGCGCCAGCGCCAGGATCAGGTAGTAGAGAAAAATGACCCGGTGCACGGTGCTGTAGTCGAGCCCGAACAGATCGTGGAACGCGGTATCCCCCTCGCCGGGCCGGCGGGTGAACGTCGCCAGGCCGAAGAAGGACGGCCGCGGAATGCTGGAAATGCCGTCCGGACCGTTGGTGAAATCGTACCAGTTCAGCAGGATGACCCGGATGATCTCGCCGAAACCCAGCGTGACGATGGCGAAATAGTCGCCGCGCAGCCGCAGCACCGGGAAGCCGAGGATCAACCCGGCACTGGCGGCGAACACCCCGGCCAGGGGCAGACACAGCCAGAAGCTCCAGCCGAAGGTGGTCGCCAGCAGGGCGTAGGAATAGGCGCCGACGGCATAGAAGGCGACGTAGCCGAGGTCGAGCAGTCCGGCCAGGCCGACGATGATGTTCAGCCCCCAGCCGAGCATCACGTACATCAGCACCAGCGTGGCGATGTCGATGGACGAGCGGTCGTTCAGCCCGGGAATGAACGGCAAGGCGACGGCGAAGGCGATCGCCAGCGGCGCGACGTAGCGGGTCACGCGTTGCACGCTTGCGCCCACCCGGTCCATCGCGAGATCGCGGGCCTCGCGATCGGCGGTCACCGCGGAATGGCGCCACAGGACCCAGCCGGCACGCAGCGCCAGGATGATGCCGCCGGCCACCGTCATCACCCGCAGAACCGTCGCCGGCAACGGCAGGAAGAGGCCGGCCGCGGCGACCACGACGCCGCCGATCAGGACCGGCAACGGCATGCCCTCGCGGGTCAGCACCAGACCGAAGCGACCGAGGAACACCAGCAACACCGCGACCGCGACCTCCGGGAAGCGGGTCTCGATGATCAGGCTGCCGCCGCTGTCGAGCGTGCGCAGGCCGACCATGGTGATGGTCAGCATCAGGGCGATGAAGGCGGCGAGCGCGCTTTCCTTGAGAACGTGGCGCCAGTCGACGCCGCGCGCGGCGGCACCAGGTTCGGCGGCTAGGACTGCCATCGCCTCACACCTTCTCGATCTCGGGGCGGCCGAGCAGGCCGCTGGGGCGGAAGATCAGCACCATGACCAGGATGCCGAAGACCGCCACATCCTTGTACTCGACGGTGAAATAGCCGGACCAGAACGCCTCGATCACGCCGATCAGGATGCCGCCCAGCATCGCCCCCGGCAGCGAGCCGATACCGCCGAGCACGGCGGCGGTGAACGCCTTGATACCGACGATAAAGCCCTCGAAGAAGTCGATGACGCCGTAATACATCAGGTAGACGACACCGGCGACGGCGGCCAGGGCGGCGCCCATGACGAAGGTGATCGAGATGGTCCGATCGACGTCGACACCGATCAGCGACGCCATGGTCTTGTCCTGCTCGCAGGCGCGCTGCTGCCGGCCGAGCGAGGTACGGGTGATGATCAGCGTGAAAACGGTCATCAGCACCAGGGTGACCAGCACGATCAGGATCTGCATATAGCTGAGGGTGACGCCGAAGCCGTCGGCCGGATTGGTCAGCTCGAAGCCGCCCTGGATGACCGGCTGCATCGGCTTCACCCGCGCGCCCTGGAGGAGCTGCACGTAGTTCTGCAGAAAGATCGACACGCCGAGCGCCGAGATCAGCGGCGCCAGTCGGAATGAGCCGCGCAACGGCCGATAGGCGATTCGTTCCACGGTCCAGCCGTAGAAGCTGGTGAACACCATGGCGATCACCAGGACCACGCGAATCGCCAGCGGCACCCAGGTGATGCCGACCAGGCCGAGGACCAGGAAACTCATCAAGGCGATGAACGAGCCGATCATGAAGATGTCGCCATGGGCGAAATTGATCATGCCGATGATGCCGTAGACCATCG
>JABDIP010000203.1 GCA_013003675.1 Inquilinus sp. | reverse complement strand
GTCTCAGGGCCAGCGCGTCGAACTGCGCGGCTTCGGTGCCTTTTCGGTGAAGGAGCGCGGCGCCCGAATCGGGCGAAATCCGCGCACCGGCGAGTCGGTTCACGTCGCGCGCAAATTCATCCCGTTCTTCAAGACCGGCAAGCAGCTGCGCGACCGCCTGAACGCGAGTTGACGGTCTGAGCAGGATGCCGGCGCGGTGGGCTTGATCCCCAGCGTCGGGCACGCGACCATCGACCGGGATCGACCCCGCCCGACAGGAAACGAATAGACGCCGTGCGCCATCTCTCTTGGATTCTTACCGTACCGATCGCCCTGGTGGTGGTCTCGTTCGCGATCTCGAACCGCGAGACCGCCGAGTTGACGCTTTGGCCGCTGCCCTTCGCACTGCCCGTGCCGGTCTTCTCGATCGGTCTCGTCGCGCTGACGATCGGTTTCTTTGCCGGTGGCTTTATCGCCTGGTGGTCTGGCGGCCACCATCGCAGGTTGGCCCGCCGTCGGCGCAGCCGGCTCGCCGCGGTGGAGAGCGAGTTGGCGACCCTGCGCGCCCGCCTGGGCGAGACCGAACAGGCGAAGGCGAAGGAGCAGGAGGCGGCCCGCATCACGGCCGCGGCCGATGCCTCCGATCGCGCGGCCCGGCGCGAGGCCGCCAAACCCAAGCCCCTCGCGGCGCTGGACGCGTCCTGACCGGAGCCGCACGGCCATGCGCATCATCGGCGCCGGCGACGTCGAGGCGGCCCTTGACTACAAACTGCTTGTCGAGAAGCTGAGGCAGGCTTTCCGCGCCGACTGCACCGTCCCCCTCCGCCAGCATTTGTCGATACCCACCTATGGGGACAATCCCGGCACGCTGCTGATCATGCCGGCCTGGCGGACGGGCCGGCATATCGGCGTGAAGCTGGTCACCGTCTTCCCGGACAATGCGCAGAAATCGCTGCCGTCGATCATGGGCACCTATCTGCTGCTCGACGGCAAGACCGGCCAGCCGCAGGCGGTGATCGACGGCCCGTCGCTGACGGCGCGCCGCACGGCGGCCGCGTCGGCACTGGCCGCCGGCTACCTGGCGCGCGAGGATTGCGAGCGGCTGCTGATGGTCGGCACCGGCACTCTCGCGCCGCATCTGATCCGGGCGCACGCGGCGGTGCGACCGATCTGCAACGTCCTGGTCTGGGGCCGCAGCCCGGAGAAGGCGGCGAAACTGGCCAAGGGGCTGGACCGCAGCGATTTCCGCGTGGCGGCGACGGAGGATCTGGAGGGCGCGATGCGCGGCGCGCAGATCGTCTCCTGCGCCACCATGAGCCGGGAGCCTCTGATCCGAGGCGACTGGGTCCAGCCGGGAACCCATATCGATCTGGTCGGCGGCTTTACCCCGGAGATGCGGGAGGCCGACGATGCAACGATCGGCAAGGCGCGGGTCTTCGTCGATACCCGCGAGGGCGCCATGGCAGAGGCCGGTGACATCGTCCAGCCGCTGGAGAGCGGCGTGCTCCAGGAGGACGATATCGCCGGCGACCTGTTCGATTTGAGCCGCGGCGACCGGGCCGGCCGCCGCTTCTACGACCAGATCACGTTGTTCAAGTCGGTCGGCACCGCCCTGGAGGATTTGGCGGCAGCGCAACTGGCATTCCAACAGGTCTAGCCGCGTGCGCCATTCCCCGCCGGACACTGGAGAAATGCGCGCCTGGATGCTGCAGAAACTGCTGCCGTTCTGGGCCGATGTCGGTGTCGATCGGCGCCATGGCGGCTTCGTCGAGCGACTGACGCTCGACCGCCGGCCGGCCCCAGACGATTACAAGCGGGTGCGCGTTCAGGCCCGGCAGATCTACGTGTTCAGCCATGCTCACCTGCTCGGCGCACCGAGCTGGGCCATGCAGACGGCCCGGCATGGCGCCGATTTCCTGTTCCGGCACTGCTGGGACGACGAGGCAGGCGGCTGGCTGCACCTGGTGGCGCCCGATGGAACGCCGCTGGACCGGCGCCGGGATACCTACGACCAGGCCTTCGTGCTGCATGCGCTGGCCTGGCTGTACCGCGCCACGGGCGATCTCGATGTCCTCGCCGGGATCGACCGCTCGGTCGCTTTCCTGGACGCGCAACTGGCGGACCCCGCCGGCGGCGGCTTCTGGGAGGAGATGACGCCGGAGGGCGCGACCGACCGGCTGCCGCGGCGCCAGAACCCCCATATGCACCTGCTGGAGGCCTTTCTCGCGCTGCATCAGGCAACCGACGATCGCGCCTGGCTCGACCGCGCGGGAAACATCGTCCGGCTGTTCCACGACCGTCTTTTCGACGCGGCGACGGGCTCGCTGGGCGAATTCTTTGCCCGGGACTGGCGGCCGGCGGCCGGGACGGAAGGCCGAATCCGCGAACCGGGACATCATTTCGAGTGGGTGTGGCTGTTGCTGCATTATCGGCGGCTGACCGGCGACGGTACCGTGCTCGCGCCGGCCAACGCCCTGTATGGGTTCGCCCGCGAGAAGGGGCTCATAGAGCACGGCGGCAACCCGCCGCGCGCAGTCGACAGTGTTTCCGACGATGGCGCGGTGCTTGCCGGATCGGCACGGCTCTGGCCGCAGACCGAGGCGGTGAAGGCGGCGCTGGCCCGTGAGGAACTCTTGGGCGAGGTGGCGGCGCGGCTCGACGCCGATCGATTCCTGACGACCGTGTTCGAGTACCTGCAGGGCGAAGACAAGGTGGTCTGGCAGGACCAGATCGCGCGTGACGGGACGGCGATGGCCGAGTACATCCCTGCCAGCACGCTTTACCACCTGTTCCTCTGCCTGTCGGAATACTTGCGCGTAAGGGGCTGAACCACCATGCGGGCCATCGTCGTCGGCGCCGGAATCATGGGTCTATCCACGGCCTGGGCATTAAGCCGCCGCGGCTGTTCGGCGGTCGTCGTGGAGCAGCATCAGGTACCCAATCCGCTCGGGTCGTCGGTCGATCAGCACCGGCTGATCCGCTATTCCTACGGCGCCCAGGCCAGCTACACCGCCATGGTCGCCGACGCCTACGCGGCGTGGGACCGGCTTTGGGCCGATCTGGGCCGCAGCCTCTATGTCGACACCGGCACGCTGTGCATCGGCGCGGAAGGCCATGGTTGGCTGAACGACAGCGCGGCAACGCTGGAGCGGCGTGGCGACGCCGTCGAGTGGCTGTCGCAGACGGATCTGGCGCGGCGTTTTCCCCTGCTGCGACTCGACCCGCGCGACCGGGCCTTCCTGTTGCCGAGCGGCGGCGTGTTGCTGGCGACCGGCATCGTCGAGGCGCTGGCACGCTATCTGCCCGTCGCCGGCGTTGCCATTCGCGCCGGGTCGGCCGCTGTCTCCGTCGACCCGGAACGGGCCACCGTCACCCTGGACAATGGCGAGATCCTGTCCGGCGACCATGTCGTGGTCGCCGCCGGTCCCTGGGTCGGCCGCCTGCTGCCCGAACTGGCCGGCCGGGTGACGCCGTCGCGCCAGGTGCTGACCTACCTCTACCCGCCGCCCGATCAGGCGCTGGCATGGTCGCGCATGCCCATGGTGCTGGACATCGACCCGGCCTTCGGCTTCTACCTGGTGCCGCCGGTGGGCGGCACGCTGATGAAAGTCGGCGACCACAGTTTCAGCCTGACCGGCGACCCCGACCGCGACCGCCAGGTTGCGGACGCCGAGACGGCGTCGCTGCTGGAGGGCTGCGCCCGGCGGCTGGCCGGGTTCGACCGCTACCGGCCGGGCGAGGCGAAGTCCTGCTTCTATACGGTCGAGGCGGAGGAGCGTTTCGTCGTCGAACCGATCGGCGCCGCCGGCTGGGTGATGACCGGGTTCTCCGGGCACGGCTTCAAGTTCGGCGCCCTGATGGGCGAGGCGGTGGCGGAGACCCTGACCGGCGACCGCTCTCCCACCGCCCTGCCGCGCTGGGCCGCCGGCCACGACCCGCAGGCGCCGGAAGGACCGACCGCATGACCGATCTGCCAAACCCGATCTTCTGCGCCCTGGACACGCCGACAACCGCCGGCGCCGTCGAGTTGGGGCGCACGGTCGCACCTCATGTCGGCGGGCTGAAACTGGGGCTGGAATTCTTCATGGCCGCGGGGCCGGCGGGGGTGCGCGCGGTGGCCGAGATCGGCCGACCGGTCTTCCTCGACCTCAAGCTGCACGACATCCCGAACACGGTGGCCGGCGCGATCCGGTCGGTGGTACCGCTGGCGCCGGCCTTTATCACCCTGCACGCCTCCGGCGGCCCGGCGATGATGCGGGCGGCGTTGGATGCGGCGCACGAGACGGCGGCAAGCGCCAATTTGGCGCGGCCCCGCCTGCTGGGCGTGACCGTGCTGACCAGCCTCGACGCCGAGGATTTGTCGGCGGTCGGGCAGGACGACGAGGTCGCCCGCCAGGTCGGCCGCCTCGCCACCCTGGCCCGCGCCGCCGGTCTCGACGGTGTTGTCTGCGCGCCGGGCGAAATCGCCCGGTTGCGGGCGCAAATGGGGCCGGAATTCGGGCTCATGGTGCCCGGCATTCGGCCGGCCGGCGCCGGCGCCGACGACCAGAAGCGGGTGATGACGCCACAGCAGGCAATGGCGGCGGGCGCCGACCATCTGGTGATCGGCCGCCCGATCACGCGCGCCGCCGACCCGGCCGAGGCGGCCCGCCATATTGCGGAGAGCCTGCGGCATGACCATCCTTAGGGGATGAGCGTGGAGACCAAGATCTGCGGCATTCGCACCCCGGAGGCCCTGGAAGCAGCCGTGGCCGGCGGCGCCCGCTATGTCGGGCTGGTGTTCTATCCGCCCAGTCCGCGCGCGGTCGGTCCGGTCGACGGTGCGGCGCTGGCCCGGCTGGTCCCGACCGGGGTGCGGGTGGTCGGCCTGTTCGTCGAGCCGACCGGCGAGGTACTGGAATCGGTGATCGGCCAGGTGCCGATGGACATGGTGCAGCTGCACGGCGGCGAGAGCCCCGGGCGCGTCGCCGAGATCCGCCGCGAGCTCTCCTTGCCGGTGATGAAGGCGATCCGCGTCGCCGCCGCCGCCGACCTGGCCGGTGTGCAGGACTATGCCGCCGTCGCCGACCGCCTGCTCTTCGATGCCAAGCAGCCCGCCAACGTCACCGCCCTTCCCGGCGGCAATGGCATGCCCTTCGACTGGCACATCCTGGCCGGCCGCCGCTGGGATGTGCCGTGGATGCTTTCCGGCGGGCTGACCGCCGACAATCTGGAGGAGGCGGTGCGGCAGACCGGCGCGAAGGCCGTCGACGTATCCTCCGGCGTCGAGGATCGGCCGGGGCACAAGGACCCGGCACTGATCCGCGCTTTCCTGGCCCGTGCCGCGGCGCTTGGCGAATCGGCGCCTATCCCGAATTGATGGTCCAGTAGAAGCCGTAGAAGGCGATCCAGGCCAGCGCCAGTACCCCGAGCTGTTGCCGCTGGCCGAGCCGCAACGAGACGATGCGGGATAGCCCGGCGGTGATCGCCACGAGTCCGGCGAATCGGGCCAGGCGCGCGGGCACGCTCATCACCAGGAACGGCACCAGCTCGATATCCAGCCGTGGCGCCATCGCGGCGTAGATCTTGTAAGGGGTGCCGGTGAAGGCGCCGCGGACCAAGGCCATTCCCCAATCTGCCTTCATCGCTCTCAGGACGTCGGCCACCATCTCCGGACCGATCGCCGGCAGGCCGAGCAGCGCGGCCTCCACGCCGGCCGGGTCGCTGGCGCCCCAGCGGTACATCGCGGCGCCACCGGCGACGGCGCCGGCGGTCGCCCAGCCCGCCGCCGACAGCCCGCCACGCAACCCCGACTGCACGGTAACCACGGTCAGCAGGACATCGA
>JABDIP010000302.1 GCA_013003675.1 Inquilinus sp. | reverse complement strand
CCAGCCCGCTCGCCCCGCGCGGCGAGACGTCCGGTTGGGCGGCATCGATCGATCAGCTGGCCGGGTATTTCGCCGCCCATGGCCGGGCGCTCAGGCTGGAGTTCTTCCACGAGTTGCACCCGTCCCTGGCGACGGCGCTGGAGAGCGCCGGAATCGGCCTCGACAAGCCCGCCTCGGCGATGGCTCTCGCACCGGGCGAACTGCGCGTGCCGCAGCCGACGGCGCTCACCCTGTCGCCGCTGACGCCGGGCAACGCCATCGGCGTGAGGCGGTTTCTCGCGGTGCAGAGCGAGGCCTTCGGCGTGCGAATCGATTCCGGCCCGACCGGGTGGCGACCGATACTCGAGGCCGGTCTCGCCGACAACACCATGGTTGCGGCGATCGGCGAGGTCGGCGGACATGCCTGTTGCGGTGCGGTGCTGATGATCGGCGGCGGCGCGGCGGAACTGGCCGGGGTCGGCACCCTGCCGGCCTATCGGCGGCACGGCTACGCCGCCGATCTGTGTGCCCGGCTGCTGACCGGGCATTTCGACAGGTCGGCCGATCCGGTGTGGCTGTCGGCGGATGACGACATCGCCGCCGGCCTCTACGGTGAGCTCGGCTTCGAGACGGTCGGCACGCAGCTCAATTACGGTCGTCGCGGCGCCAAGGTCGGCTGACCGCCGTCGCCGACCCGCAACCCCGAACCGGCGAACCCGTGCGATGACCCATCTCGTCAATCCCCCCTGCGAAAAGGCGCTGCTCCAGGCCGCGCCGGAACACGCGCCTTGCGCTCGGATCACCGGCCGCTGGGTGTTGGCGGCCTCGGTGATCGGCTCCAGCATGGCCTTCGTCGACGGCACCGTGGTCAACGTCGCGCTGCCGGTCCTCCAGGCGGAACTGGGCGCCTCGGTCGCCGGGCTGCAATGGATCGTCGAATCCTATCTGCTGCTGCTGTCGGCGTTGATCCTGGTCGGCGGCGCGCTCGGCGACCGCTACGGCCGCCGGCGGCTGTTCGCCATCGGCATCGTCATCTTCGCCATGGCCTCGATATGGTGCGGACTCGCCCCGGACACGGCGCAGCTTGTCGCCGCGCGGGCGGTCCAGGGCGTCGGCGGCGCGCTGCTGGTGCCGGGCAGCCTGTCGCTGATCAGCGCCAGCTTCAGCGCCGCCCAGCGCGGCCGCGCCTTCGGCCTGTGGTCGGGAATGACGGCGTTGGCCATGGCGTTCGGCCCGGTGCTCGGCGGCTGGCTGGTCGACAACGTCTCCTGGCACTGGATCTTCTTCATCAACGTGCCGCCGGCCATCGCGGTGGTCTGGATCCTCTACCGGCGGGTCCCGGAAAGCCGCGACGAGGACACCGCCGGCCAGCGCCTCGACTGGCCGGGGGCGGCGCTCGCCACGGCGGCTCTCGGGCTGATGGTCTATGGCCTGGTCGAGGCGGGCATCGCCGGGCTCGCGGCGCCGCAGGTGCTGGCCAGCATCGCCGCCGGGGCTGTCCTCACCGTCGGTTTCCTGGTGGTCGAGGCGCGCAGCCCGGCGCCGATGATGCCGCTCGACCTGTTCCGCAATCGCACCTTCGCCGGCGCCAATCTGATGACCCTGCTGCTCTATGCGGCGCTGTCCGGCAGCCTGTTCTTCCTGCCCTTCTCGCTGGTCCAGGTGCACGGCTATTCGACCACTGCCGCCGGCGCCGCCTTCCTGCCCTTCATCGTGCTGATGGCGGTGCTGTCGCGCTTCGCCGGCGACCTTGCCGGCCGCCACGGCGGCCGGTTGCCGCTGATGGTCGGACCGGTGATCGCGGCCGGCGGATTCGCCTTGTTCGCCCTACCGGACGGGTCGGGCACCTACTGGACCGATTTCTTCCCGGCGATCGCGGTGCTCGGGCTCGGCATGGCGACCAGCGTGGCGCCGCTCACCACCGTGGTCATGGGGGCGGTGGAGACCCGGCGCGCCGGCATCGCCTCGGCGATCAACAACGCGGTGTCCCGCGTCGCCGGGCTGCTGGCGATCGCCGTGATGGGCATCGTCGTCGCCGGCACCTTCAATGCCGCTCTCGACGACCGGCTGGCCGGGATCGACCTGCCGGCCGAGGCGCGGGCGGCGCTCGACGCCGAGCGGGTCAAGCTCGCCGGGGCGGCGGTCCCCGCCGGCCTGGATGCCCCGACTCGCGCCGCCCTCGACCGAGCCGTCGACGAGTCCTTCGTCGCCGGCTTCCGCCTCGCCATGCTCGGTGCGGCGGCCCTGGCGCTGGCCAGCGCGGCGATCGCCGCGGCGACGATCGACCGCCGCGACTAGTGTCCCGATTCTGAAATTCGCATGAGCGAATTCCAGGATCGAAGGGACACTAACTTTATGATTCTCGTGTCATTCAGCTTCCGAAATCCGGCACATGAAATGTGCCGAACTTCGAAACCATGACACTAGTTCAAGATCGCTTCAGATCGAATCGATCTGAAGCGTGAATTTTGATCTAATTCAACAACCTAGAGACTGATTCACTCCGGCCGCTGCCCGGCCTCGCCCAGCAGCCAGTGGCGGAAGGTCCTGATGCTCGGGCGGTCCGCCGTGTGTTCCGGACAGACGATGTAGTAGGCGAACTCCGCCGGCAGGCTGACCGCGAAGGGGCGCACCAGCCGCCCGGCCGCCAGATCGTCGCCGGCCAGCGCGCTGCGGCCGAGCGCCACCCCCTGTCCGTCCACCGCCGCCTGCAGGACCAGGGTGGAGCTGTTGAACGAGGCGCCGCGGTGCGGGTCGACACCCTCGACCCCGGCGGCCATCAGCCACATCCTCCAATCGAGCCGCATATCGTCGTGCAGCAAGGTGTGGCGGGCCAGATCCTCCGGCCGCTCGAGCGGCGGGTCGCCGTTCAGCAGCGCCGGGCTGCACACCGGGAACAGCTCCTCGGTCATGAAGCGATCGGTCCTGAGCCCGGGATAGTCCCCGCGCCCGTAGCGGATCGCGACATCGACATCGTCGCGGTCGAAATCGACCAGATGGTCGTCGGCGGCGACACGCACGTCGATCTCCGGATTCGCGCTGCGAAAGCGCGGCAGGCGCGGTACCAGCCAGCGCGATGCGAAGGACGGCAGCACGCTGACGGTGATGGCGCCATGGGCGTCGCGCGCGCGCAGCCGCTGGGTCGCCGCCGTCAGCTTGGCAAAGGCGTCGCGAACCTCCGGCAGATAGGTCTGGCCGACATCGGTCAGCAGCAGGCCGCGCGGCCCGCGCCGGAACAGCCGCATGCCGAGTTGCTCCTCCAGCGACTTGATCTGATGGCTGACCGCCGCCTGGGTGACGTGCAACTCCTCCGCGGCGCGGGTGAAGGACAGGTGCCGGCCGGCGGCCTCGAAGGCGCGCAGGGCGTTCAGCGTCGGCAGACGTGCCATCGTGCGCGCCCTGACCGGCCATAAATAATCCTAATCTCCATGATGAGAAATCATCCTTTGCCTGAATCGTCCTGAGAGAGAATATTCGATACTTAACAAACGCCTACTGACAAATGGGTCGGACATTGTTGCGATCCAATTGCATAAGGATAACGAATATGTCTCATCTGAACAACGCCGTCGATCGCCGCGCCGCACTGCCGGGCGTCGTCGAGATTCTGAACCGCGCGGTCGCGACTTTGTGGCTTTGGCAGTTCCGGTTGCGGAGCCGGCGTGAGCTGTCCCGCCTCGACCAGAGCATGTTGCGCGACATCGGCCTCGACCCGTTCAGCCGGGCCCGCGAGGTGGCCAAGCCGTTCTGGCGGGAATAGGGCGGCGCAATCGGTTCAGGCCGAGGCGGCGTGACCGCGACCGGCTATTCTTGCGGCCGGCGCCGGAAGAACGGCCGGGGTTCCGGCCGTCTTCAAGGCTTCGGTCCGTGTTGGGCGCCGACAACGAATCGGGCGATCCGCGACCGTTCCTGCCAGCCGTCCGCCCGCCGATAGTCATAGTGTTCGATCACCAGATCGTCGGCCTCGGCGCGAACGCGAAGGATGCCGGCGACGGAATACCGGCCGGCCTGTGCCTGCCATAGCGGCGCGTGCGGCGGCGGCCTGTCGTCGTCGGGATAGACGAAAGCGCGGTCAATCTCCTCCGCGCCGCCGGGCGCCGGCACCCAGAGCGGCGACCAGGTGTCGCCCCCGTTCGCGGTCAGAAGGGCCCCGGCGGGATTTCCGGAGAACGCGTCGGCAACCACCATCAGGCCGGTCAGTTCGTCGAAGAACCGGAGGCTTTCGATCGTTCCCGCCGGCTCGATGGCATCAAGCGGGACGACGCACCACGAGGCCCCGGAATCCGTGCTGCGCAATAGGGACATGGGCGTATCCAGACCTTCCTGCCGGAAGGAAATTACGCCCCAGATCGCCGAGTCGCCGGCTGTGGCCAGCGAGCCGAACCCGGCGCCCTGTCCGGCCAGTGGGATGCGCGTCCAGTCCCGACCGCCGTCTCGCGACACCAACAGTGCCGGGCGCCTCGTTGCCGCGCCATCGTGGAAGCGGCCGGCAAGCACGACCGCGCCGGACGGTGTCGACGCCATGTCGGAGATTATCAATTCCAGGGCTGCGCCGGCCTCGGAACGGGCACCGATCGTCGGCGGATCGACGCATTCCGCCGCCTGCGCCTGCCACGCCGCGACGGATGCCAGGGCCGCCGCGCAAACCAGGCCCGAGATCGGCCATGACGTCCGCATCCGCATCGTGATCCCTTCCGTGGAGAGCGCCACTCTAACCGGCGGCGGCACCATCGAAACCGGAGATGAAGGCAAAGTCATGCCCGTCGCCGCGCAACAGGTCGATCAGCCGCTCCAGCTTTTGCCGATCCTGATTGGATGCGCGGAACATGATGTCGTGCGCCAGCAGCACGAGATGGCCCGGCTTCTTGGTGCGACCGGCCGAGAGGCTGGTTCGGACCCGGGCAGCGATCTGGTCGGCCGAAGCCGCCGGCCGACCCCGCTCCATAGGCCATTCCAAATCCCAGCCATAGACGCGATAGCCATCGCCGGCCAGGCCGTTCGCCGCGGGGCCGCTGTCGCCGCCATTGGTCGGATCGGTCGCGACGATGTTGCCGACCCGCCAGGTATTGCGGCCCGGCAGACGGGCCCGGACGGGCCGCTCGCTGATGCCGAGGGTCTCGGTGGTACGCCGGAATCCCGCCACGACCGTGGTCGGATTCCGGTAGTACTCCGAATACCGGCGATTGCCATGGGTCGAGCTGTGGTTGGCGACGCTGGTGTAGGGGCCGGCGTGGGCGGCGGTCAGCAGATCGCCGCGAAATCCGGGCATGACATGGTCGCCGACCATGAACAGCGTGCCCTTGGCCCGTTTCGCCTGCAACACGGCAATAACGTCATCGGTGCCGGCCAAGGGCCCATCGTCGAAGGTCAGGTAGATCGTGGCCATGATCGGTCCCTTGCCGGCCTATGAACGGGTCGGATCAATATGCTCCTCGAAGAAGTGGTAGATCAATGAACTGCGGCCTGAAGTTGTGCCGGTCTGCCGTCGGTGCATGCCGCACTACCGCCTGAGATACAGCTTCCCCAGGCCGTTCAGGGTCGCGTAGAGCTGGTCGAACTGGCGCTTGAAGGCATCCCAGGACAGGCCGGCGCCGGCTCCGGCGATCTCCCGGTGCAGCGTCGCCAGGTCGCGGCGGCCGTCGATCCGCGCCAGCATGGCCGCGGCCAGCGGGGGCAGCGGCAACCGGCCGGTCAGCCCCGGCAGATCGGCGGACAGCCCTTGCCCCGGCTTCAGCTTCCTGGCCAGGGCAGGGCCGTCGATGTCGCGCGGCACCGGCACCGCCGCCGGATCGTCCGGGCGGGCCACCGCTTCGGCCAGTCGCGCCCTGGGCACGACGTAGAAGGCGTGGGTCTTGATCGCGCCGGTCAGCTCCTCGGCCAGGGCCGCCCGTGCCAGCGCGTCCAGCCCTTCGAGCCGCGCCCGCAGCCGGCCGTCGCCGAGATAGGCGGCAGGGTCGTAGCGCAGCGGCGGCACGAAGCCGGAGATCGCCAGCCCAGCCTCGTCCACCAGCGTCTCGATCTCGCCGACCGTGAACGGCCGGTCCTGGCTGTGCAGCAGCAGATCGCAGAGCCCGGCATCGCTGTCCTTGTGGTCCTGCAGCAGCGGGTTGCGGCGGAACCAATTGGTCTCCGGCAGCGCCGCCAGCAACCGGCGCGCCAGGGCCACCTGCTCGTCGGCCGCAAGACCGCCACCCAGCCGGCGCAGCGCGCTCTGCAGCGGATAGACCCCGGTCCGCCCGTAGGGTCCATACAGCATCAGCCCCATGCCGCCGCCCGGCCCCAGTTGGGCCGCCAGCGCGGCGAGGCCGGCTGCCGGCTCCGGCAGATGGTGCAGCACGCCGCAGCAATCGATGTAGTGGTACGGTCCCGGCGCCGCCGTCGCGACCTCCAGCAGCGAGCCGGTGACGAAGCGGATCGAATTCAGCCCGCGGGCCGCCGCCCGTGCCTCGGCGGTCGCCCGCGACGCTTGCGAGAGGTCGAGATAGACGATCTCGGCGGGCACGCCGGCATCGGCGCAATGTTGCGCCAGCATGATCAGCGCATCGCCGGTGCCGCCGCCGGCGACCAACACGCGAAACGGCGCGGAGAAATCGAGCCGGCCGCCGAAGACATAGTGATTGAGTTCGTCGAGATGGCTCGGCGAGCCGGTCAGCAGTCGCTTCGCCTCGTCGCGCGGGTCGCGGGCGGGATAGGGATAGGCCTCGTATTGCGCGCGGACCGCGTCGCTCATCGCGGATCGTCGGCCGGGAAGCTGGCGGCCGGGCGCACAGCGCCGGCGTCGAAGCCGCGGCGGGTTTCGATCGGCGGGTTGATGCGCGGCTCCAGCGCTTTCCAGGCCGCGTCGTCGAGCGCGCCGACCTCGCGCAGCAGTGCTGCCACCGCCACCTGTGCCGCGCGCAAGGCGCCGTCGTCGATCTTCAGGGCGATGCCCAGCCCCAGCTCCGGCAGGCAGGCGCAATACACCCCCTCGGCGCCGGTCTTCACCAGCACCCGGCCGCCGGTCGCCTCCATCAGCACGGTGTCGAAGCGCCCGCTGCCGGCGACGTAGAAGGGCTGCCCGCCCCAGGCACGGCGCAGCCTGAGGACGGCGTCGATGCGGCGGTCGGGCAGGTCGCGCGGGTCGGCGAGCCGGGCCATGGCGAAGGCCAGCGCCTCGACCGGAATGGCGATGGTCGGGATCGAACAGCCGTCGAGGCCGCGCGGCGCCGCCCCCAGCTCCTGTCCGGTCATCTGTTCCAGTGCACCCAGCACGCGCTGCTGCACCGGATGCTCGAACAGCCGATAGCCCTCGGTCGGCTCGCCCAGATGGCGCGCGGTGGTCAGGAAGCCGGTATGCTTGCCCGAGCAGTTGTTGTGCAGCGGCGTGGGCTCGGTTCCGGCGCGGACCAGCGCGGCCGCGGCCGGGGCGCAGGTCGGTGCGTGGCTGCCGCATTCCAGATCGGCGGCCGAACAGCCGATCCGCTCCAGCCAGGCCGACACCCGTTCGGTATGCGCCAGCTCGCCGCCATGCGAGGCGCAGGCCAGCGCCAGTTCCTCGTCGCCCAGGCCGAAGGCGTCGGCGGCGCCGCTCTCGACCAGCGGGATCGCCTGCAGCGACTTGATCGCCGAGCGCGGATAGACCGGTCGCCCGACATCGCCCCAGGTCCCGAGCAGCTTGCCGGAGGCATCGGCGATGGCGGCGACGCCGCGATGAAGGCTCTCGGCGATCGGCCCGCGAGTCACTTCGACCAGCAACGGGCTGGCGGGTTCTGCCGGGGAATGGGCGGCGGGATCGTGGGGCATCGGGTCGGTTCTCGGCGATCGGCGGCGCCACCTTGCCCCGGCGGGGTGGGCGGTGCAAGGTCGCCGCGCGGGACGCGGACGAAGCGGGAGAGGACGGGATGCGGGGCTATTTCGGCATCGGGGTGGAGGGCACCAGCAAGGCGGCCAATGCCGGCGCCGTCATGCGCACGGCGCACGCCTTCGGCGCCAGCTTCGTCTTCGCCATCGCCCCGGAGACGGATGTCTCGGCCTTCCGTATCGCCGACACCTCGGATACGGCGAAGAACCTGCCGCTCTACACCTATCCGGACGTCGCCGCGCTGACCCTGCCGAAGGGGTGCAGCCTGGTCGGCGTGGAGCTGATGGACAATTCGGTGGAACTGCCGAGCTTCCGCCATCCGCGGCGGGCCGCCTATGTTCTGGGACCGGAGCGCGGCGGCCTGTCGCCGGCGCTGGTCGCGCGCTGCGACCATGTGGTCAAGATCCCGACGCGCTTTTCGATCAACCTGTCGCTGGCGGCGGCGCTGGTGATGTACGACCGGCTGATCAGCCTGGAACGGTTCGCGCCGCGGCCGGAGATGCCGGGCGGCCCGGCCGAGCCGATGCCGCCGCATATCCATGGCGCGCCGCAGTTCCGGCAGCGCACCAAAAATGACTCCTAAAAGCGCACGAACGGGTTCAGCAGCCGGCCGATTCGGCCGGTCAGCTTCAGCGGCGCCTCGGTGGTGGTCAGGCAGAAACAGTCGCCATCGCTGTCAGCGACGGGCTGGTGCCGGACGCTGTCGTCGGTGATGTCGATGTCACCGCGCACGAAATGCCCGCGCTCGTCCGAATAGCCGCCGGCCAGCACCAGGGTCAGCTCGGACCCGCGATGGGTATGCTCGGGCATCGGCGTTCCCGCCTTGACCCGCAGCAGCCGCGTCTTGCGTGTCTTGCCGGCGGTGGCGATCTCGAACATCCCGAGGCCCGGCAGCAGGCCTTTCCAGGGCAACTCCTCGAGGCTGGCCTGCAGATAGCCGCGCAACGGTTCCGGCACCAGGATGCGGTCGCCGGACGGCGGCTTGCGTTCGACGCGTGGTGTCGCCGGCGCCTCGCCCCCGATCCGCGCCAGAACGGTGTCCAGGCTGCCCGTCGCCAGCTCGGCCGGCGCCAGTCCCTCAAGCAGGGCGCCGCCGACATCCTCCAGCGCCGCCACCGCCGTCCGGCAGGCCGGGCACAGCGCCAGATGCGTCGCGATGACCAGCGACTCCGCCTCGCCCAAGGCGCCAGCGGCATAGTCGACGAGCAGTTCGTCGGTCAGATGGTGGGCCGGCCGCGACCCGGCACGATCGGTTCGAACGCTCATCTCACTCTTCCTTCACCGTCTTGCGCAGGCGCGCCAGGGCAAGACGGATACGCGATTTCACCGTGCCGAGCGGCAGGTCGCAGGCTTCCGCGATCGCGCTGTGCGGCATGTCCTCGAAATAGGCCAATCGCAGCATTTCCTGCTGCTCCGCCGGCAACCTGTCCAACGCGGCCCGCACGATCGTCGCTTCCTGTGCCGCCTCGGCGACCCGGTCGGCCGGCGCGTCGGGTTCCGGCACCAGGGCCGGATCGGCCGGATCGAACTCGGGGCGGCGTTCCCGCCGCACCATGTCGATCCGCTTGTTGCGGGCGATGGTGAACACCCAGGTGCTGGCGCTCGCCTGGCGCGGATCATAGGTCTCGGCGCGCCGCCACAGCGTGACCATCGCCTCCTGGGCGACCTCCTCGGCGGCCGTTGCCTCGCAGCCGGACCGCATCAGATAGGCCTTGATGCGCGGCGCGAAATGGGCGAACAGCGCCGCGAAGGCCTGGCGGTCGCGCCGGGCGCCGACGGCGACCACCATGTCGCCGAGCGACAGTGTGTCGGCCGCGGTACAAGGGGTTCGAGTCCGGCTGGAGGTCATCCGGCCATTGAACGTCATTGCCGGCAACCCGGCAAGCGAGGCCGGGCTCTGAGGCCCCTTTGCGGGTTTCGAAACGCCATATGCCTGGACGTGATGCATTGCGGGGTCTATACGCGATATTGGTCCGGTCGGATCATCCGGGTTCCTCAAAATCGACAAAATGCACGGATATCCGGATCGCAACGCCGGGCGTCCGCCCGGTCGGCGCGGCACGGGTCGCGCGGGATACAAAGCAGAGCTAAGGGTCCAGGCATGAGCAGCAGGCTGTATCGAATCGGTATTGCGCTGATGATGGCGATAGCGGGCATCGCCCTGCCGGCGGCGGCGCAGGAGCCGACGCCGATCGACACCCATCGCGACTGGCACACCTACAAATTCGAGCAGAACGGCAAGCTGGTCTGCTTCATGGCGTCCCAGCCGACCAAGGAGGAAGGCGACTACACCCAGCGCGG
>JABDIP010000195.1 GCA_013003675.1 Inquilinus sp. | reverse complement strand
ATGGTGGTCAATGCCGTCCGCCGAACCGACGAGCCGACGCGTTCGTCGAACCGGGCGCGGACGGCTGCCAGTTCCTCGTGGATCGGCATCAGTGACAGGCAGACCACCACATGGCCGATGGTCTCGCCGTCGAGCACCACCGGCGAGGTCGCCAGTATGCTGTCGTCGACGGAGTCGGTGACCGCCCCGTTGGCGTCGACACGCTTGATCGGCATTCCGGTCCGCAGGATCGCCTCAACGGTCTCGCCCGAGATGCGTCCGTCATAGAACAGCAGCCCCTGTCGATCGAGAACCGCCACGCCGGTGAGATCGGGAACTTCGGAAAGACCGTCGATCAGGTTCACGATCTCCGCGACGTCGAGGCGATAGACACCGTTGACGACGCTTTTCGATAGCGCCGCCGACAGGCTGGAAGCGCGTTCGCGGTACTGCCTCAGCAGTGAGTCGTCCATCGATTCCGCGACGGTTTCGCGCAGGTCCATGGCCGCGCGGCGAAACTCCAGGAGCAGGCCCACCGAAAGCAGGATTATGACCGCCAGGGTCAGGCCGAGCAGGGTGAGCGCATAGCGTGTCTGGAGGCGCATCGGCGGTCCGCCGGCTATCGCTTGAGAAACCGGTGGAACTGGCGCGCGGTCTCCAGCCCGACCAGGGCATCGTCGACCAGGCGGTCGAAACGCGCGATACGGTAGTAGTCGTCAAGCACTTCGCGACCTTCGGCGCTCAGATGCATTTGCTGCAGAACTTCGGAAATCCGTTCCTTCAGGGTCGGGTCCAGGTCTGCACGCACCAACATCAGCGAGCGGATCAGCGGCGGCGTCCCGTGAATCACCACCAGATCTTCGCGCATGAAGGACGGTACCTCGTCCTCTTCCTCCCAATCGAGATTGCTCACCACCCCGGCATCGACCCAGCCGCGATGGACTCGGGCAACGATGTTGACCTCGCCTTCGGCGAAGACGTAGCCGACTTGTCGACGATGGGCCGGCGGCGGCACGGCGTTGAGGGGAATGAGTTCGAAACCGGCCTGCTCGAGGGTGACACGAGGCACCAGATAGGCCGAGGTCGAGCCCGGATCCTCGAATGCGATGGTCCGACCGTCCAGATCGTCGAGTCTTTCGATCCCGCTGTCCCGCCGGGCGAAGAACACCGTGTGGTATTCCGCCACCCCGCTGCGCCATTCCCGGAGCAGGATCTCCACCTCGCCCTCGTCGACAAGGGTAAGGGCGGTGAAAGCGGTCTCCGACAATAGATCGACCTTGCCGGCCCGCAGCGACTGGCGCATGCCGTCGACGTCGTCCTCCATCAGGACGTCTACGGAGGCCACGCCATCATCGGCGAGGGCCTGCTCCAGATACGTCGCCAAGGCGCGCAAACGAGTGAATTGCTCGCGCGCCTTGGGCGAAATCCGCCCGATGGTCAGCCGGACATCATCATCCAAAGCGACGGCGGGGGCGGCCGGCATGGCAAGGAGCGTCGCGACCGTCGCGCCGAGAAACAGCGCGCGAAGGACGGCCCAATGGCGACCGCCGGGCCGCCGGAGGATTGAGCCTTTCCGCCGTTCTTCACTCATGCAGTCCGGTCCGACCTGCCAAAATTGGGGCACCCAGCTCCTGGGTTTCGCCAGGGAGGTACCGATCCTGCATACTATACCAAAGTCTAATACCCCGG
Organism: Inquilinus sp.; assembly: GCA_013003675.1. Classification (GTDB taxonomy): domain Bacteria; phylum Pseudomonadota; class Alphaproteobacteria; order DSM-16000; family Inquilinaceae; genus JABDIP01. Next base: position 2,285 of record JABDIP010000195.1, on the reverse strand, counting down.
GCTCAACGAATTTTCAGGGGAAGCGCCACGGAAGAAATCAACTTATCAGAGAAACCCGAGAGCAGAGTGGCATGGCCGACGCCCGATGTGGATTGTCGCACCGCCGGTCTAACCGGATCCGCTGCCGGGCCGCGCCCGCATCCGGTAGTGATAGGCATACGCGAAGCAAAACCCGGCCGCACCATAGAGACGCAGCGCCGGCCGATTGTCCGCCTCGACCTGCAGGCAGAGCCGACGGGCTCCCCGGCCGACCGCCCAGTCCGCCAAAGCCGCGACCAGCGACCGGCCGACGCCGAGACGCCGGTGGTCCGGCCTGGTATGGAGAGCGCAGAGAACCGCCCAGTCACCGGCAACCGCCGCCAATCCGGCGCCGACCGCGAGGTCACCGGCCCGGGCAGTCGCAAAGGCGCGGGGCGACGGGATGCGCGACACGATTGCCAGTCGAGCCGCGGCGGCGGCGTCCGCCCCCGGCCAACAGGCCGCCGCCCAGTCGCGCCCCGGGCGTTCGTCGAGTTCGATCGGGTGGCTGCCCGGTGTGCTCACCGGAACTGCGCTCGCCGGCGCCGTCAGCACCAGGCTGGCGCCGCCGGCGTGATAGAAGCGCCGGGCGAGGGCATGATCGAGTCCGCGCGGGCGGGCGGCGGCGCTGATCTTGAAACAGGCCGGCAGGCCGCGCTCTTCGAAGGCCGTTTCGACCGCGCGGATGGCCGCGTCGAGACCCTGCCCGGGGTGCCAGGCGAGCGGCAGCACGGTGTTCGCCCGGCGGGTTACGCCGCGATCCAGGCACAGTCGCCAACCGGCGATATCGTCACTGGTCGCGGAAGGCCAGGCCTGAGCGCCGAGCCGTTCCAACCGGGCGACGTCGACCTCGGCGCCTCTTGCCCCAGGCTCCGGCTCAACCGGAGAAGACCGGGTCATGGTGTGCCGGTCCGGTCACGGGCGACATCCGGCGATGCCGGCCGGCGGCCGGTCTTGGCGCACCGGCGTCGAGAGTCGAATAGGGGCTGTCGCATAAGAAAAGGGCTCCGGCTCACCGCGAAGTGTGAACCGGAGCCCCCATCTGTCGTCAAGGGAGATCGGCCTGTGCAATCCTCACACTGGCCGATCAACCGATGCCGTCTCGGTCAGAAGCTGTTGAAAACCTCATGCATGATCTGGGCGTTGACGATGCTCTGCAGCGCCTCGCCTTCGATGCGGTCGAACCGGGCGACTTTCCAGTATTCGTCCAATGTCGCCCGACCGGCCTCGCTTTCGTGCATGCGCTCGAGAGCCGTGGCGAGACGCTCCTTCAGCACCGGATCGAGATTGCTGCGGACCACCACGATCGAGCGGATGATCGGATCGGTCTCGTGGACCACGACCAGATCGGCCCGCTGACCGGGCGTCACCTCGTCGTCGTCGCTCCAATCGAGGTTGCTGATCGCGCCGGCATCTGAAATCCCGCGATGGACGCGGCCGACGACGTTTACCTCATCATCGGCGAACTGGAAGCCGACCGTGCCCTCCGCCGGCCGCGCCTGCGGCCCACTGAGCTCGGTGACGTTGAGGCCCTGCCGCGCCATCGCGGCGCGCGGCACGAGATAACCCGAAGTGGAGCCGGGATCCTCGAAGACCATCCTCCGCCCGCGCAGATCCCGGAGCGTGCGGATGCCGCTGTCGCGGTGGGTGAAGATCAGCGTGTTGTAGATGGGCACGCCGCTCTTCCATTCCCGCATCAGCATTTCGGCGACGCCGTCCTCGGTCAACTCGAGCGCCTGGAACGCCGTTTCCGAGATGAAGTCGACCTGTCCGGTGCGGAACAGTTCGCGCATCTCCTCCTCGGTCTCGACCATGACCACATCGATGCCGGCGACGCCCCGGCCCGCCAGTTCGACGGACAGGTATTCCGCCATCGCCTCGAGCCGCGGCCAGTGCTTGCGCGCATTCGACGAAATCCGGCCGATGACCAGACGAGTGCCGCTGCCCGGCGCCATGCCGCCCGACGGCATGGTCCTGGCGGCGCTCTGCGTGGCGGCGTCGGGCCGCCAGATGCGCAGTTCCTTGGTCGCCACGGCGACCGGCTCTTCCTTGACGCTGCCTTGGCCCGGCATATAGGCGAGCACTGAATCGCGGATGCCGTTGTCGGTGGCGGCGACCAGCGCAACGCCCAGGCAGACCAGTGCTGCGAGGCTGAAATAAGCGATTTTCCTCATGGAACCTCCCGTCGCGTGGTTGTCCGAAATATTGGGAAAATCGAACATAGTCGCGCCGGGTTAACAGGGCGTTACAGTTGACCTGCGTGGATA
>JABDIP010000124.1 GCA_013003675.1 Inquilinus sp. | reverse complement strand
TTCACCGGCTATGTCGGCACGGGATTGCTGGATGCCTGCGCGATCGGCGACGTTTTCGCCTCGCCGTCGGTCGAGCAGATGACCGACGCCATGCGCGCGGCCAATGGCGGCGCCGGCGTGCTGCGCCTCTACGGCAACTACGGTGGCGACGTGATGAATTTCGACATGGCCGGCGAGATGATGGAGATGGAGGACGTTCCCTCCTCCACCGTGTTGCTCGCCGACGATGTCGCCTCCGCCAAGCCGGAGGAGCACGAAAAGCGGCGTGGCGTCGCCGGCATGGTCTATGCCTTCAAGATCGCCGGCGCCGCGGCGGAGACCAAGGCCGATCTGGCGGAGGTCACCCGTATCGCGCAGAAGGCATCGGATAGCTGCCGCTCGGTCGGCGCCGCCCTGACCTCCTGCACGGTGCCCCAGGCCGGCAAGCCCACCTTCGATATCGCCGAGGACGAGATGGAGATGGGCATGGGCATCCACGGCGAGCCGGGGGTCTGGCGCGGCAAGCTGCGCCCCGCCGACGCGATCGCCGGCGAGATGGTCGACATGCTGCTCGCCGACATGCCCCTGGCGGCCGGCGACCGGGTGTCGCCGCTGGTCAACAGCCTGGGGGCGACCCCGCCGGAAGAGCTCTACATCCTCTATCGCATCGTCAAGCAGCGGCTGGAGGATGCCGGCGCGAAGATCGTCATGCCGCTGGTCGGGCGCTATGCCACCTCGATGGAAATGGCCGGCGTGTCCTTCACCTTCTGCAAGCTGGACGACGAATTGGAGAAACACCTGAAGGCGCCGGCGGAGTGCGCCTTCTGGCGGGTGTGAGGGAGGCGGCCATGGCACTGACCACCGTCGCGTTGAAGGCCGGGCTGACCCGGCTGGCGGCCGGCATGGAGGCGGCCGCCGACGAGCTCAATACCGTCGACGGCAAGCTGGGCGACGGCGATCTGGGCGTTACCATGGTGCGCGGCACGCGGCAGATCCTCAACGCCCTGCCCGGCCTGCCGGAGGATGTCGGCATGGCGCTGATGCAATGCGCCCAGGCCTTCACCAAGACCTCCGGTTCCAGCTACGGCACCCTGCTGGCAACCGGGCTGTTGAGCGCCGCCAAGGCCTGTCGCGGGCGGACGGAGGTGCCCTGGAGCGAGGTGTCGGCGCTGCTGGCCGGGGCGCTGGCGGCGATGACGCTGCGCGGCAAGGCGTCGCTCGGCGACAAGACGGTGCTCGACGCCCTCGACGCGGTGCGGGCGGCGACCGAGGGGCTGGACGACCCGGCGGCGATCCGGGCAGCGGCCGAGGCGGCGGCGACGGAAGCGCTCGACCGCCATCGCGGGCAGCCGAACAAGATCGGCCGGGCGCGCATCTTCGGCGAGAAGAGCATTGGCCTGGACGATCCCGGCATGCTCGCCTTCAAGCGGATCGTCGAGGCGCTGTAGCCGGCCCGCTGGATGCACACACATCTCGGGACCGCACCCCCGAGGCCGCGAAACTCGGCCGTTTTCCATACCCTGCGTCGTCCCCGGACTTGATCCGGGGACCCATTCCTCGGCCGCCACGGACGGTCGGCGGCGGCCCGGCGACGGTGCCACCAGCGCCCGGAATCCCTTGGTTCGCGACGGTGGACGAGTGGGTCCCCGGATCAAGTCCGGGGACGACGAAATGGGGGTTTGCAACGCCACCGCGGAGACGAGTGAATGCCGTTGGTAGCCGACCGAGCCCCCCGGGAAACGCAAAAGGCCGCCGCGCAGACCAAGATGAGGTGAGGTCGAGTCGACCTCATGTCTGAATCTTGGTCCATCTGGTTAAATGAGAGAGGGATTCAGACATGAAGTCGATTCGACTTCATGTCATCCCGCTCTCGTGGACGCGGCGGCCTTTTGCGAGCGACTGCTGGTTTTATTCGGCGGCCGAGCGGGCGTTGACCATGCGCTCGGAGGGCAGGTTGACGGTCGCCGTGGTGCCGACCCCCGGCTCGCTCTCCAGCTTCAGCTTGCCGCCGTGCAGTTCGGTCATGGCAACCACCAGCGGCAGGCCGAGGCCGGCACCCTGCCGGTCGCGCGGCACCGCGGCGTTCTCCACCCGGCCGAACTGGGCCAGCGCCTTGGGGAGGTCTTCCTTGGCGATGCCGATGCCGGTGTCCTTGACCTCGAAGCTGAGACCGCCCTGGTCGTTCCAGCGCAGGCCGACCTGCATCTTGCCCTCGTCCGGGGTGAACTTCACCGCGTTGGAGACCAGGTTCATGACGATCTGCTTGAGCAGGCGCTGGTCGCCCCACACCTTGGGCGACGGGTCCGGCAGGTTGACCTCGATCGACCGCTGGTCGGCGCGGTGGGTCTGCTGCACCACGCGGACGGCGGTCTTGATCAGGGCGCCCAGATCGACCTCCGCCTCCTTCAGCTCCAGCCGCCCGGCCTCCGCCTCGGCCATGTCCAGCGCATAGCCGATGATGCCGAGCAGATGGCTGCTGCCGTTGCGGATGTTGCGGGCGTGGTCCATGTATTGCGGCGCGCCGAGTTCGCCGTGCTTCTGCTCCATCAGGGCATTGGCCGAGTTCATGATGGCGGTGATCGGCTTGCGCAGCTCGCGGCTCATCGTCCCGAAGAACTGGCTCTTGGCCTTACTCGCCATCTCCGCCGCGTCCTTGGCGATCTGCAGGGCGTCGAAGGTCGCGTCGGCGCGCGCCTCCAGGCGGTGCTTGTCGAGGCAGCGCTCGATCACCGAGAACAGCTCGCTGGGGTGCAGCGGCTTGGTCATGTAGTCGTAGGCGCCGTTGCGCAGCGCCGTGACCGCCGATTCCTTGTCGGCATTGCCGGTGATGACTATGCAGTACAGGTTCGGCCGGTATTCCTTCAGCCGGGAGATCAGGTCGAGGCCGTTGGAGTTGCCAAGCCGGATGTCCAGCAACGCCACCTGGGCGTCGTAGTCCTGGATCGTCTTGATCGCGCCGTCCTGATCGTTCGCCGTCTTCACCTCGTAGCCGTGGGCATCCAGCACCTCGGCCAGGCCGTCGACCATGTCGACATCGTCGTCGACCGCGAGGATGCGCCCGCGGCCGCCCGATGCGCGGCTGCTCGAGCCGTGGCCGTACTCCGTGGTCCTGGCCGACGGCGCCGGGGTCGAAGCCGGAGCCGGAGCCGCTTGCGGGGCCGCGGCCGGCGCGGCCTCGCCCGGATCGTCGAAGCCTTCGGCCGGGAAAGTGGATTGCTGCGGCTCGGACACCAC
>JABDIP010000120.1 GCA_013003675.1 Inquilinus sp. | reverse complement strand
GACACGGTGAAATTCGTCAGCCGCGACATCGTTGCCGCCAGCGACGAGGCGGCGGCGGAAGCCGGCGGTGACGACGCCGGCGCCGGCGCCGCGGCGGGCGGCGGGGCAGCGGCGCCGGCCGCGGTCTCCGGCCAGATCGCGACCCGCGAGGATGCCTTCAAACAGCTTCTCCGGGTCTCGGATTTCTTCCGCAAGACCGAGCCGCATTCGACCCTGTCGTACACGCTGGAGGAGCTGGTGCGGCGCGGCCGGATGAGCCTGCCCGACCTTTTGGCGGAACTGATCGTCGACGATTCGACGCGACGCGATTTCCTGGCCCGCGCCGGCATCAAACCGCCCGAAGACTACTAGCCATCCATGGCTTCGTGCCGGGCTAATCGGCGCGCAACCGGAAATTGGTTCACGGAAAGGGAAAAATTAGGATAAAATCCAAAACAAGTGACACGGAGGACGCGGCCGGACGGTTGATCGCAACTGTCCGTGGTCGCATTATTTCGTGCAGGGGTTCGCCGGCGCGGCGGGTGCGGCAACCAGATCGATCGAGGGCATAGAGGGAGGCCAACCGGCCATGGCAAGCATTCACGACAAGCTGAAGCGGGTCCGCAAACCCCGCGTTCACATCACGTACGAAGTCGAGACGGAAGGGGCGTCGGTCCAGAAGGAGCTGCCCTTCGTGGTCGGCGTGCTCGGCGACTTCTCGGGCGATCCGACCAGTCCGCTGGCGCCGATGAAGGACCGCAAGTTCATCCAGATCGACCGCGACAACTTCAACGATGTCATGGCGCGGATGACGCCGGGCGTGAGCATGAAGGTCGAAAACACGCTGGCCGGCGACGGCAGCGAGATGGCGGTCGACCTCAAGTTCAACGCGTTGGACGATTTCGATCCGGCATCAGTGGTGCAGCAGGTCGAGCCGCTGCGCAAGCTGCAGGAGACCCGGGACAAGCTGCGTGACCTGATGAGCAAGGTCGACCGCTCCGAGGATCTGGAGAAGGTGCTCGAAGACGTGCTGCAGAATCAGGATCAGCTTGGCGAACTCTCTTCCGCGCTGGGCGTCGAGGCGCCGGCCGGCGGTGAGGGCGGAAAGGAGAAAGAGTAATGAGCTCGACCGAAGAACAGGCCCAAGCGGCAGGCGCGGCTGAAGCCACTGAGGAGGTCAGCCTGCTGGAGCAGGCCATCGGCGCCACCAAGCAGACCGAGCGCGATCGCGCCGAGGACCTGCTGAAGACGCTGACCGAAGAGGCCCTGAAGGGCACCGTCACCTATTCCAAGAACCTGACGGTTACCTTCAACAAGGCGATCGCCGCGATCGACCAGCAGATGTCGAAGCAGCTCAACGCCGTCACGCACCATGAGAAATTCCTCAAGCTCGAGGGTTCGTGGCGCGGGCTGAATCATCTGGTGATGAACTCGGAGACCGGCAGCGGCCTCAAGATCCGCGTGCTCAACGCGAGCAAGCGGGAGGTCTACAAGGATCTGTCGAAGGCGGTCGAATTCGACCAGAGCCAGACCTTCAAGAAGATCTACGAGAACGAGTTCGGCATGCCGGGCGGTGAGCCCTATGGCTCGCTGATCGGCGATTTCGAGTTCACCAACCATCCGGAAGACATCGAGCTGCTGAGCAACATGTCGAACGTCGCCGCGGCGGCGTTCGCGCCGTTCATCAGCGCGGCCAATCCGAAGATGTTCGGCTTCGACGACTACACCGAGCTGTCCAAGCCGCGCGATCTGGAGAAGATCTTCGACTCCATCGAATACGCCAAGTGGCGCAGCTTCCGCGAGAGCGAGGACAGCCGCTTCGTCACCCTGACCATGCCGCGGGTGCTGGCGCGCCTGCCCTATGGCGAGGCGACGTCGCCGGTCGAGTCGTTCTCCTATGAGGAGGCGCCGGTCGACGAGGCCGGGGCGGCCAAGTCGATGGAGCATCCGGACTATTGCTGGATGAACTCGGCCTATGTGATGGGCACCAAGCTGACCGACGCCTATGCGCAATACGGTTGGTGCACGGCCATCCGCGGCGCCGAGGGCGGCGGCAAGGTGGACAATCTGCCGAGCCACGTGTTCACCAGCGACGACGGCGATCCGGACCAGAAATGCCCGACCGAGATCGGCATCACCGATCGCCGCGAGGCGGAGCTGAGCAAGCTCGGCTTCCTGCCGCTGTGCCACTACAAGAATACCGACTACGCGGTGTTCTTCGGGGCCCAGACGACGCAGAAGTCGAAGAAGTACGATCGGCCGGAGGCGACCGCCAACGCGGCGATCTCCGCCCGCCTGCCGTACATCATGGCGACCTCCCGTTTCGCCCATTACCTGAAGGTGATGGCGCGCGACAAGATCGGCTCGTTCATGGAGGCGTCGGATTGCGAGGCGTGGTTGAACCGCTGGATCAACAACTACGTCAATGCCGACCCCGCCGCCGGCCAGGAGATGAAGGCCAAGTATCCGTTGGCCGAGGCGAAAGTGGTGGTGAAGGAAATCCCGGGTGCCCCGGGTTCCTACAACGCCGTCGCCTGGATGCGCCCCTGGCTGCAGATGGAAGAGCTGACGACCTCGATGCGGATGGTGGCCCGGATCCCGCAGATGGGCGGCTGACCGTTAGATGGATGTGGTGCCGGACGAGGCGGAAGGTCAAACGGTCGAACTGCGCAAGGTCCGCGACAGCGGAACGGCGGCGCAGAGCGACCGCGGGCCCCTGACGCCGCCGTCCGGCGGCCCCATCCGCCTGAGGCTCACCGACCTTGTCCAGGAGGGTCTGCGCGGACCGAAAGGCCCCGGCTGGGCCCTCCTCGGCGAGTTCCTGACCGAGCCGGATACGGCTCGGGCGCTGCGGCTCTGGTTCGGCGATCACCGCGCCCTCGACCTGCCGCTCGACCGCGGCCGGCTGATCCGCGCCCTGGACCGGGAGATCGCGGCGATCGACGCGCTGATGCGCGAGTTCGTCGATGCCTGCCTGCACCATCCCCGGCTGCAGCGGCTGGAAGCCTCGTGGCGCGGCCTCGCCTATCTGGTCAATCAGGCCGACGGGGTCGAAGGTGTGAAGATCCGCGTCCTCAACATCGCCTGGGCGGAGCTGTGCCGCGATCTTGAACGGGCGATCGAGTTCGATCAGAGCCATCTGTTCAACCTGATCTACAATCAGGAATTCGGCATGCCCGGCGGCGAGCCCTACGGCGTGCTGCTCGGCGATTACGAGGTCTGGCATCGCCGCGGCGCCGGCCATCCGACCGACGACGTCGCCGCGCTGAAGGCGATGTCCCAGGTCGCGGCCGCCGCCTTCGCGCCGTTCGTGGTCGGCTGCGCGCCGGTGACCCTGGGGATCGACGGGTTTCGCGATCTGGGGCTGC
>JABDIP010000108.1 GCA_013003675.1 Inquilinus sp. | reverse complement strand
TCCACCAAGGGCCGCATTGGCCCCGGGTCACGCCACGAAGATGCCGAAGTCGAAGGAATCCTCCTGGAAGCCGGCGAGATTGAAGGTCTCGTCGAAGAACGTCCCGAGATCGCCGCTGACGATATCTAATTCATCGCTGAAGACCGGCCCGGCGCTGACCGTCACGAGGTCAACCCCAAAGGCACTCAGGCCAAGACTGGCGGACAGCGCGCTGACAAGGAAATCGACATCGAAGCCGATGCCGGTCTGGTTGTTCAGGGTCGCCTCCACGTCGACGTCGGCTCTGAGATTGAGGAAATCGTCGGCGGCATTCGGAATCGTGAAATCGAACGAGTCGCCGGCGCTGATGTCTTCAACGACGATGTCCCCGGTTTCGGCATTGAAGATGTCGAACAGGAAGTCCTCGGCCGTCAACTCGAAGTCCTGAGTGACCGTCAGTGCCGCCGAGATCGTGGCATCGAACAGGTTGTAGCTGGCCGACCCGCTGAACGGACCGACCGATGCCGATACGTCCGCGCCTAATGGAGGCAGGCCGAGGAGCGTCGTGGCGACCGCATCGAGGTCGAAGTCGACCGTGAAGAAGGCATCCTCGGCATCCGACGCCACGACATTCGGCGGCGGCGGCGGGGCGAGCGCGCCTGTCGCGTCCAGATCCGGAACCTCCAAGGTCGCAGTGACAATCCCGCCGATCGACAGCGGAAATTCGATCTCAAGGTCTTGGGTGCTGAAGCTGAGCAGCGAGGTGCCGGCCCCGCTGGTCGGATTGGTGGAATCGAACCCGAGCGCGTTCCCGAAACTGAAATCCACCAGACTCGTGTCGTTGCTGGAGTTTCCCGACCATACGCCCAGATTGGCCGCGACGTTGAAGATCAGGTTGAGATCGTAGCTGATGAACGGCGTCGTGATGCTGAAGGTGGACAGCGCATCGAGCAGCGCGCTGGTCCCGACGGATATGTTCTGACCTTCGGCGACCTGGAACGGCACCGTTATGCTGGTGTCGACGAACAGCTGACTGTCGATCGAGCCGGAATCGACCCGGAGCTCCGAGAGCAGCCCGACCGTGCCGCTGGTACCGGCGTTCACCCCGAGCGCCGGGATCACAACCGCGTCGGTGACGGTCACGCAGCCGGTTCCGAAGAACGGATCGCACAACTCGATCGCGGGGAAGAGCTCGATCGAGGGTATGAGTGTCGGCGACTCGCTCTCGTCCCAGTCCCCGCCGAGGAAATTGAGCTGCTGTATCTGCGCGGCGCCGCCCGGTCCCCAAATGCTCTGGTCGTTGGACAGGAATTCCAGTTGCTGATTGAACGCCAGCGGTGAGTCATTGCTGCCCATGACGGTGATCGTCACGGTCTGCTCCTCGCTGGTATCGTTGGGCTCTTCGCTGTCGTCGATCGCAACATAGGTGAAGGTGATCTCTTCCGAATCGCCGTCGTTGAGGTATTGGAACCGGTTGTCGGGCGTGTCGTCGAGGCCGTCGATGTCGGTCAGGTCGTCGTAGGGCGAATAGGTGAAGGTGCCGTCGCCATTGTTGATCACGTGTCCTTTGTCCGGGCCCAACACGATCTCGTAGCTGAGCAGATCGGTCGCATCGACGTCGTCGGCGACGAACGCGGCGGTCACGCCGAGCGCGTCCTCATCGACGCTGGCGGCGACGTCCTCGGCGATCGGCTGGTCGTTGGCGCCGATCACGGTGATCGTGCCGGTCGAGATATTGCTGACCGCGCCGTGCTGGTCCGTTGCCTCGTAGGTGAAGGTCACGTCGCGGCTTTCGGTGAGGGCGAGGTCCTCGAAATCGCCGGCCGGGTCGAAGGTGAAGCTGGCGTTGCCGTTGTTGGTGATGATGCCCTCGGCGGGAGGAGCGAGGATCGTATAGGTCAGCGATCCCCGGTCGTCGTCGGAGTCGATGTCGTCGCCCTGGAAGTCGGCGAGCAGCGCCGGGCCGTCCTCGTTGACCGACTGGGCTAAATCCATGGTGGTCGGAGCGTCGTTCACGCCGGTGACGGTCACCGTGATCCACGTACCGACGGGGTCGTCTATCTCGTCGTCGTCGAGTTCCCCGAGAACGTAGAAGAAGGAGTCTTCAAGCGTATCGCCGACGGCGAGGGAGTCGAGCACGTCGCGCGGGTCGTAGACGAGCTCGCCGTTCTCCATCCGGATCTCTGCGCCGTTCGCGCTGACCGTGTCGAAGCGGTAGATGACGTTCAACTCGTCCGCGTCGTCGCCGCTGACACCGCCGAGAACGTCGATCGAAATCGGCGTGTCCTCGTCGGTCATCGCCTCGTCGAGCAGAAACACGTCGTCGTCGTCATTGAGATAGCGGCGGTACCATCCGGACGACCGCCACCCGTCGCCATTGAACGTCCACGGCAACGCCGATTGCGAGTCGGCAATCCATTGATCGAACCTGTTGTTGGAGATCGCCATGGCCATTCACCCCCCGATGATGTCTTTCGATGGTCGTCCGGCCCGCTCGGCAATTCTGGACACGTCCAGATGTGCCCGGCCGACATCCACCGACGACGATTGTCGATACGTCCCCTGGCCCATCGACGACCGAGAAACAGTTCCTGACCGCTCCGAACCCTACTTCAGCGCTCCGGAGCGCCCCGTGATCCGATGAAGCAAGATTCTTGCCTCCATCAGAGTATACGCGGAATTTATCGATAATTAACCATAATCGCAAATTCCGAATATATCAACTCCGGATTGTATTATCGCGGAATTCCCCGCAATGCGCGATCAGGGCCGGCGGATCGCGCGGGTCCTGCCAGTTTCGCTCGGCGCGCTCGCCGCCGCCAAGGATGGGCGGCTTATCTGCCGCCGGCCAGCGCGTCGGCCAGGAAGGGCGGCATCGGCACGTCGAGGGATTCGAACACCGCCCGCAGGATCTCGCCTTCGGCCGGCGTCACCTTGCCGTCCGACACGACGGCGGCGGTCAGCGCCAGGACCAGCCGCCGTTTCGCGTCCGGGGCCGCCCTGACCAGCGTGTCGAGGGCGTCGCCGACGACCCCCGGGCCGACGGCGCCGGCGGGCTGTAGTTCCGGCGGCTTGTCGGTCGCCAGCCTGGCGATGCCCGCCCGATAGGCGGCGGCCGCGGTTTCCGGCGTGTCATGGCCGATATGGGCGAGGGCCGAGAGCAGCACGCCGGATTGCCGGGCAATGGTGCCCGACGAGCGGCGCCGGACCCGCCATGGCCGCCGATCGTCGAAATAGCTATCGAGATGGCGCCGGACGACCGCCAGCAACGCCAGTTCGAAGGGCGACCTGATCCGGTCGGCCTCGATCAGGCGGACGAGGCTGAACCGAAAATCCGCGAATTGCGGCAGCGACAGCGTCCGCAGTGCCGGCAGGCAGAGGTTGACGAGCGGCAGCCGGTCCTGCTGGCCGATGTCATCGACCATCGGCAGGAGGTGCCGGAAGACGCGCAGCACCTCGGGGTCCGCTCTTCCCTCCAGCATCGCGACCTGTTTTTGCCGATCGGGTCCGGCTCCGGCGATCAGCACGGCGTAGACCAGCGCCCGAGCGCCAAAGGGCTCGTGCGCCGTTTCCAGAACGTGAGCGGGAATCCGCGCGAGCAGCGCCTGGGCATAGGCCAGGTGCGCCGGTGTCGGCGCGCCGGCAGCGGCGACCGCATGCTCCGGCGTCAGGGCGAACGAAGAGGGTTCCGCGTCGGCCTTTTGGCCGGCCACGGTGCGCGGCGCTGTCCCAGCAAGGCCGCTCGCCCGGGAGTCGTCCGTCGGGACGGTGGCCGGCGGTTCGACGGGAAGGGCCGGGTGGCTGCCGTCCCACCGCGGCTGGATGCGCAGAATACGCTCGCGCAGCGGCGGATGCGTGGCCATCAGCCCCGCGGCGAAGCCCAGCATGCCGTTGGCGAAGAAGAGATGGCTCGCCGTCTCCGCCTCCGGCGATTGCAGCGACGAGCCGGCGGCGAGCCCGCCGATCTTCTTCAGCGCCCCGGCGATGCCGTCGGGATTGCGGGTGAACTGCACCGCCGCGGCATCGGCCAGGAACTCCCGCTGCCGGGACACCGCGGCCTTGATCAGGCGGCCGAAGAACACCCCGATATAACCGATCGCGAACAGCGCGACGGCGAACAGGATGATGGCGCCGCCGCCCTTTCGCGAGCGGGACCGGAACCGCATCGAGCGCAGCGCGCCGCGGCCGAGCAGGCCGATCAGCAGGATCCCGTGCAACACGCCCATCAGCCGGATGTTCAGGCGCATGTCGCCGTTCAGGATGTGGCTGAACTCGTGGGCGATCACCCCTTGCAGCTCGTCCCGCGACAGCCGGACCAGGGTTCCGCGGGTGACGGCGACGACCGCGTCGTCGGTGCCGAAGCCGGCGGCGAAGGCGTTGATGCCGGCCTCGTCCCGCAGGACATAGACCGGCGGCACCGGCATGCCGGAGGCGATGGCCATCTCCTCGACGACGTTCAGCAACCGGCGCTCATGGGCGTCGCGCGACCCCGGTTGGACCAGCCTGCCGCCAAGGGATTCCGCGACCGACTTCCCGCCGCCGCGCAGCGCGGCGATCTTGAACAGGCTGCCGGCCAGGATCACGATCAGGGTGCCGCCCGCGACCATGGCTAACAGCTCGGGGTTCCACAGGGTTGCGGGGCCGGTCGGTTCGCCGCTTTCCGCCTCGGCATAGGTGAGGAGGAGCGCGGCGACCAAATAGAGGGCGACGATGATCGACACGACGGCGGCGAAAAAATAGCCGACCAGCCGCGACGTCTGCCGCTTTGCCGCCTCCTGATGCGCGAAGAAATCCATCGCCGATCAGGTCTCGGACCAACTCGACCTAGGTGAACGAGACCTTCGGCGCCTGTCGCGCCTCCGGGGTTTCCAGTTCGAGCAGCGCCGCTTCGGCGAAACCGAAATTGTTGGCGACGATCAGGTCGGGAAAGCTCTCGCGGACGGTGTTGTAGGTCATCACCGCGTCGTTATAGGCCTGCCGCGAGAAGGCGACCTTGTTC